>JAQURM010000025.1 GCA_028715605.1 Desulfovibrionales bacterium | reverse complement strand
CAACCAGTATGCTGACAGAGGACACGACTACGGACTCAGTAGTAGCCCGCCCCACCCCTTCCGCGCCGCCTCTGGTATGGTAACCCTTGTAACAACCGATTAACGTAAGAAGCAGCCCGAAACATACGGACTTGAAAAGGCCGTTAAAAATATCCGACAGCTCCACCAATTCTATCATCTTAGCCATGAAGATGCCGGGGTTGATCTTAAGCAGGCCTACACCAATTATATATCCCCCCACAATGCCGACAAAGTCATCAATAACCGTGAGGATGGGGACAACCAGAATACCGGCAATAATTCGTGGTACAACCAGATATTTGACCGGATTTATGGCCATAACCGCCAGGGCATCGATCTGTTCCGTAACCCGCATGGTCCCTAACTCCGCGGCTATGGCCGACCCCGCCCGTCCGGTAACCATGAGTGCGGTTAAAACCGGACCCAGTTCCCGTGTCATGGAAAGGGCGACAGTAGCCCCGAGGAGCGACTCGCCGCCGAATTTGCGGAAGGCATAATAACTCTGTAAGGCCAGAACCCCACCGGTAAAGAGGCCCGTAAGTATAACGATAAAAATTGATTTAACGCCTATGAACTCCATTTGCTTGAAGATATTGCGTATGCGCAAGGGTGGTATAAATGCCCAGCTAAGGGCGCTTATAAGCATAATGGCTATGTCGCCCATCTGGCTAATGGCGGAGAGTGTTTTGTGGCCGATAGCAAAGAAAAATCTGCGCATAGTAATCAGTACATCGGAACAGAGAATTTTTTACCTAAATTGTTTTTTTACTATACCTCAAGAGGACAGTCCAACAATTTTTTAAGCAAGGCAGGCCGGAGATCCGCCTCTGGCGGTACGGACCGTGATAAGCTGATTTATCGCTTTCTGTATCCCGGCTTGGACGGCATCGATGACATCATGTCCATCAATCCGGCATATGAACCTATCGTTAAAACTCAGGAATATATCCTGCACTCGCCTCAGGTAATCTTCCTTTTCGAAATTATTAGGCTTTTCCCTGCGCTTATTTCTGATACGTTCAACGGTTTCATCCGGCCGGGCTATGAGCAGGATGACCAGGTCGGGAACGGGCGCGAACTCCTCATTTCTTCGCCTGATATCCGGCACGGACAACCCCATCGCCCCCTGGTAGGCCATGGTAGAAAAATAATAACGGTCGGTGATAACAATCCAGCCCTCATGCAAGGCCGGTTTTATGACCTCTTCCACATGCTGCCTGCGGTCATTGATAAACAAATCCAGCTCTTCCTGAGGGGTAACCTTCTGTCTGCTCACGAAGAGTTCACGGATTTTCTGCCCATAAGGGCCATCTGTGGGTTCCCGGGTCAGAAGGACGTTATGACCCTGGTCTTTAAGATAGTTGTAAAGTAGCCGCGCCTGAGTCGTCTTACCGGCGCCGTCAATCCCTTCAAAGGCAATAAGGCATCCGCCTGAGGAGGACATCTTCGAAAGGCCGTTCCTTTGCATTAGTGACGGAAAATCTTCAGCATTAGTCTCTTTGGACATGGATTATATATCTCCGTAGTCTGCTGGAGGCTGACAGGTTGCAGCCATTATATCCGAACCCTTGCCAACTTCTTAGCATTTTCTTGTGTCCCGTCCTATGGTTTTTTATCATAATCAGACCATTTTACTCATAACCATCTAAAATAATTAACTATTATTTGAAGGGCCGGGCATCCCGCCTCTATTCCAACCCCCGGCCGTGCAAAGAAGGCATTTAATTTTATGTTCGAAAAATTAGCAAATTATGATTCAGGTAAATTTTTTGGTTGACATACAATATATGGTACGTTTATCATCTCTCACATACTAAATAAAAGATGGGAAGAAAAATGGGCACTGTCGCAGAAATAAACAAGATGGCAACCACATCGGTCTCAATCAGCCAGGAGAGGGTGGTTATAAACGAAACCACGGATATGGCGCTTTTCGTGCGTACCTCCCAGGAAGATATCATGGGCTGGGACCGCAAACGCATAGTAGAGGCCCTTCTCCGGGAGACGTTCATCGATAGAGATACGGCGGAAAACATCAGTTGCCAGGTAGAAGAGTTTATTCGTTCATCCAGTATAAAGATGGTGACCGGCCCTCTTATTCGGGAACTGGTAAACGCCAAACTTCTGGAGCTTAATCTGGAGGATACCCGGCGCATGCACACCCGCCTGGGGGCCCCGCTTTATGATGTTGACCAGCTTCTTGTCCACCCGAACAAGGAAAATGCCAACGTGCCGCATGGTCCGGAGGCCACCAATCTGACCTTGGCCGAGTGGATTAAGAAAGAGTACGCCCTCCTGCATGTCTTTACTCCTGAGGTGAGCGATGCCCACCTCAAGGGCGACATCCATTTACATGACCTTGGTTTTATTGACCGTCCTTATTGTTCAGGGCAGTCATTGGAATACATTAAAAAATTTGGGCTGAACCTTCCCAACTCCCTGGCTATGGCCAAGCCGGCCAAACATCCGGAGGTCCTCCTGGCCCACATGGTAAAATTCGCCGCCGCTCTCCAGAGCCACTTTGCCGGGGCTATAGGCTGGGATGCGGTTAACCTCTTCTTCGCTCCCTACCTGGTGGGCATGAGTGATAGAGAAGTCAAACAGATAGCCCAGATGCTGGTCTTTGAGTTTTCTCAGCAGGC
>JAQURM010000024.1 GCA_028715605.1 Desulfovibrionales bacterium | reverse complement strand
CCATTGGGGGTGTAACTTCTGGATGCTTCAATATATAACGCTGGTAAGAAAGTAAGTTGAAAAAGGAAAGCCTAATTGCGAAATAGAACCCATGCCAAGACAAGCCCGCCTGGGCGCATCCGGTGTTCCTTCAGCCATGTAGGGTGGGCTGAACCCACCAAAACCGCTGACAATATGTTGTGGATACGGGTCACATGAAATGCCGAATTAGCGAAGGGCATGGGAGAGAAATACATATTTTTTCACGGTGGTTACGTACCAACGGCAGCCGGCTCTTTGTCTGGAGGAATCGAGGGCACTGTTACGGGAAATCACTTCCCGGTAAAGCATCGTATTGTAGATGCACGAAGGACTGGCCGTATTCGACATTTCATCGTTATGTTGACAAAGGGATGTACTCTCCGGACTGGGGTGTAACACCGGCAGAAATTCGCGCGGATATTGTGGAGAATGAAAGACGATACAATGATGGTGGGCAAAGCCCACCCTACTAGATGGCTGGATATCTACCCCGGAGAGATATCAGCTAATGGAAAAAAACGGCTCCTGAATCTGTTGGCTACGACAGATCGGACATTTGCCGGGTTTACTCATTCGCTCCCTCTTTTTGAACTCAAAACCGCACCTTTTACATGTGGCAGAGATTATGAGCAACTGCTCGCCGCTCTTCTGCGTTGCCATCCGGATATGCTCCAGATGATAAACAACCTCTTTTTCAGAAATCCTTACCTCTGCCGATATCTCCCGCGCTGAGAGGGTTCGCCCCCTGAGAACAGAAATTATTTCCTGCCGGGTGGTGTCATGCTTTTCCGGCGGGACAAAAGGTTCTTTTGGTCTTGTCTTCATTTGGGCCGCCGATAAATTTGGCGAGGAGATCCTGACCAGGATCAAATAAAAAGGCTACATCTCATGAACCGGCCTGATCCGCACGGCGCAGATTTTATATTCCGGTATCTTGGAGACCGGGTCAACCCCGGGATTGGTAAGGAGGTTGGCGGCGGCCTCCCGGAAGTGGAAAGGCAAAAATACCGTACCCCGCTGGCACATCTCCGTAAGCGCCACCCGCACCGTTATGTCACCCCGCCTTGAGGTAATACGGACCGGAGAATGGTCATCAATGTTCAGGGCAAAGGCGTCAATGGGGTTCATTTCTACCATAACCTCCGGGTACATCTTGTTTAGACCTTCAGCGCGGCGGCTCATGGTGCCGCTATTGTAGTGATAGAGTACCCGTCCGGTAGAGAGTAAAAAAGGATAATCGTCATCCGGCATCTCGCTGGCCGGGATCACTTCCAGCGCGTGGAATAGACCTTTCCCGCGGGTAAAACCATTGCAATGCAAGACCGGCGTACCGGGATGGTCCAGGGTTGGGCAGGGCCACTGAATCCCCGTCTCTTCCAGACGATCGTAATAAATGCCCCCATAGATAGGCGTCAGGCTGGCTATTTCCTCCATGATCTCTTCCGGCGACTGATAGGGCATCTCGTATCCCATCTTTGCCGACAGGTCGCAGATAATTTTCCAATCCGGTCTGCTTTGCCCCGGAGTTGAAAGGGCCTGTCTGACCCTCTGTACGCGCCTCTCCGTATTGGTAAAAGTGCCCTCTTTCTCTGCGTAACTTGCCGCCGGCAAGACCACATCAGCCAGCCTGGCGGTCCGGGTAAGAAAGATATCCTGCACCACAAGTAATTCAAGCTTTTCCAGAGCCGATCGGACGTGATTAAGATCCGGGTCGCTTATCATGGGGTTCTCACCCATAATGTAAAGGCCCTTTATCTTCCCCTCGCCGGCCTGTTTTATCATCTCCGTGGCCGTAAGACCGGGTTCCCCGGGCAGCCGGGCATCCCAGGCCTCCTCAAATTTCCGCCTGACGGCTGCATCGGCAATGCTTTGATATCCGGGGAGCTTGTCCGGTAAGGCCCCCATGTCACAAGCGCCCTGGACGTTATTCTGCCCGCGCAACGGATTCACCCCGCCCCCTTCAATCCCTACATTACCGCACAACATGGCCAGATTGGCAATAGCCTTTACATTGTCCGTGCCGCTCCGGTGCTGCGTAATACCCATGCAATAGACGATGGCCGCCCGCCCCGCCTGCGCGTAGAGACTGGCGGCTTTCTTGAGGTCTCCCGCCGGTATCCCGGTGATCATCTGCACCAGTTCAGGGGTGTATTTCTCCACGGTTTGGACAAAGGCCTCGAAGCCTTCGGTCCGCTCCTGAACGTAATCCTTATCCCATAGCCCCTCTTTAATAATGATATGGGCCAACCCATTTAACCAGGCTATATCCGTACCCGGCCGGGGCCGGAGATAAATATCCGCATACTGCGTCATCTTGATCACGCGGGGGTCAACCACGATAAGCTTTTTACGCAACCGGGTAACCGCGTTTATAATATGAAGGCTGATAATCGGGTGGTTCTCTGTGGTATTGCTGCCGGTAAGCAGGATAACGTCGGCCTTCTCCAGGTCCTGGATGGAATTGGTCATGGCCCCGCTGCCGAATGCGGCAGCCAGACCGGCTACCGTGGAGGAGTGTCAGAGCCGGGCGCAGTGGTCTATATTATTCGTGCCAAAGACGGCCCGGGCCAGCTTTTGCATCAGATAGTTTTCTTCATTAGTACATTTAGCCGAGCAGAGTACCCCCAGACTCTCCGCTCCATACGCCTCTTTGAGTTCCTTAAGTCTATCGGCAATAAGCTCCAGGGCCTCATCCCAACTGCAGGCCTGAAGTTCGCCGTCCCTCCGTATCATAGGTGTAGTAATCCGGTCCGGATGTTTGATAAAATCATGCCCGAAGCGCCCTTTTACGCAGAGGTGTCCTTGATTGGGAATAAAACCCGGATCAGAGCTTACTTCTACCAGCTTTTCCCCACGGATATTGAGGATCAGGTTACAACCTGTGCCGCAATACGGGCAGACAGTCCTCACCTGCCTAAGCTCTCCGGCCAGGGATTGTTCTGTTTCCTTCTTGACCAGGGCCCCGGTCGGACAATTATCGGCGCAGAGGCCGCAGAACACGCAGTTGTCATTAATAGTCAGAGAAATCGCCCGTAACTGGTCAAGGGTTTCCAGTTCGCCTTCTTCTAAGTTGATGGCCTCATATTCACAGACATTCTTACAACGCCGGCAAAGCACACATTTATTCCGGTCAATGGTTATGAAAGGATGGCTGCGGTCCACCTTATAGTTGAGGCGGGTGCCGATCCCGTAATGAGAAAGATCAACATCATATTGAGGGGCCTCCCGTCGAATAATGCATTTGTCCACGGCATGACACCCGCACGCCAGGCAACGCTCCGCCTCTTCCACCGCCATCTCTTTAGTATAACCCGTCTCTAGCTCGCCAAAGTCACCCAACAGGGTCTTGGGGTGACGTATCGGCATCTTATGCCTGGAACGCGGGGGCACCTCTTCGAAGTTCCGCAGATCGACGTCTTCAAAAAATTCGCCTTTAGTGATATTAAACGGGATACGCGGCGACTCTGTTCTCCGTTCGGTCAAGTACGTATGAATGGCATCGGCTGCTTTTCGGCCTTGAGTTATGGCCTCGACAACAGTGCGCGGTCCGCTGACCGCATCGCCTCCGGCAAATATCCCCTCTAGATTGGTGACAAGAGTACCGGAGGCCGCCTCGATAGTGTTCCCGCGGGTAAGCCCCAACCCTTCGGTCAGACCCTCGGCATGACATTTTCCGATCTCTACCGACTGGCCGATGGCTGCGATAACACTATCTACCCGTATTACACTTTCAGACCCGGTGACAGGCACGGGACGCCTCCGGCCGCTCTGATCCGGTTCCCCAAGTTTCATCCTCTGAACCTCGAGATCAAGGAACCCATCGCCCGGAGTAATCCTGATTGGGGCCGCCATCAGGAAAAATTTAACACCCTCGTCCTCCGCCTCTTTGATCTCGCGGTGGCTGGCCGGCATCTCCATCCGTGACCGGCGGTAAACTATAATCACCTCATTCGCCCCCATCCTGAGACAGGTGCGCGCGGCGTCAATGGCGGTATTGCCCCCGCCGATTACAGCCACCCTTGATCCTACCTGAACCTTCTCACCTTCAGCAAACCTGCGGAGAAAATCGATGCCGGAAAAGACTCCGGGGAGATCTTCACCTTCGACGCCCATGGGACGGCTCTTCCACGCCCCTATACCGATGAATATGGACTCGAACCCTTCCTGTTTCAGGCTCTCCAGAGAAAAATCCTTGCCCCATCTCCGGCCGATCCTGACCTCAACGCCCAAGTCAAGGATAAATTGTATCTCGGCATCCAATATTTTTTTAGGCAAGCGGTACTCCGGGATGCCGTAACGAAGCATCCCGCCCAAGGCAGGCATGGCCTCGAGTATGGTCACCTGGTGTCCCTTGCGGGCCAGATAGTATGCGGCAGTCAGCCCGGCCGGCCCGCCTCCGATCACGGCCACCCGGTGATCGGTAGATGGTCGCTGAAGCGCGGGAATGGACTCCTTGTGCGCAAGTCCATAGTCGGCTGCAAACCTCTTCAGATGGTTTATCGCCACACTGCCGTCTACAAGATTCCGGCGGCAGCGCGATTCACAAAATCGGGGGCAGACCCGCCCTACCGAAAGGGGCAGGGGATTTTTCTCCTTAATCAGCTCCAGGGCCTCAAGGTATCTCCCGGCCGCAATATGGGCAATATACCCCTGGATATCAATATTGGCGGGGCAGGCCAGAGAACATGGCGCCACGCAGTCGCCATAATGTTCAGAAAACAGGAGTTCCAGGATGACCCGGCGGGCGGTCTTTACTTTTTCGGTATGGGTGGCTACCACCATGCCCTCAGAGACCGGAGTAGCACAGGAAGCGATGAGTTTGTCTTTACCTTCGACCTCCACGACACACATTCGGCAGGAGGCCGGGGGTTTTTTGAATTGGGGCAGGTAGCAAAGGGTGGAAATCTGGATGGCAGCCCTGCGGGCTGCCTCCAGGATGGTGGTTCCTTTCTCGACAGTTACTTTTCGGCCATCAATGGTTAAGGTTACTTCGGGCATACCTTATACGTACAATATTATTCAGGTATATGCTTTTAAAAATTACACTGTCAGCCAGGAGTGAGAATAGAGCGTCTTTCCCATAAGGACCCGCGCTGTCTTATAGTACTCAAGTTCTTTTGGACCAAGGCCCTTGGGATCAGGCTCATTTCCATCCATCATGCCATGTACGAGATTGACTATTCCGGTCATCCCCCCCTTGGCAATGGTTAACAATTCCACATCATAACCATCTACGATGGCCGAGTAAATACCGTATTTCATGAGCATTACGAGGTAACAACGGTTGATATGAGGTCTCAGTTCGTGCGGAGCCCCGTTCGAGATATTGGAAAGGCCGACGATGGATTTGGCACCCGGGGCGATCTCCGAAAGCATGGACATAAATTCCAGGCCGGCCAGCACCTGGTTGACATCCATGCTTATTGGCGTGGCTATGGGGTCTATCCATATCTTTTCTGTAGGAATACCGGCCTCATTGGCCTTGTAGATAATATCCACGCAGTGGGCCGCCCGCTCATTGGCATCCCGCGGCATACCTTCCTGACTCCAGAGAAGGCCGATCATATCGGCATTGTACTTCCCCGCCATAGGCAAAAAGGCCTCCAGCCGTTCCGGCTGCAGAGAAATTGAGTTTATAAGGGATTTACCCGGATTGGCCTTTAGACCGGCCTCAATAGCGGCTGGATTGCTGGTATCCAGGGAAAGCGGCAAGTCCGTCACCTCACATACGGTCTTAACCAGCCAATCCATAGTCTCATCGCCGCCCTTACGGGCCGGACCGATGTTGAGATCAAGATAATCCGCCCCGGCTTTAGTGAGCTCCCGGGCCATATCCTGGATCGGCTTGGCATCGCGTCCCTTTATAGCCGCACCGATGGTCTTCGACATAATATTGATGTTTTCCGCCACACAAACAGCCATATTATCCTCCACTCAAAAATGACGTTCACTGTTTTCCGATTACCGTTCACCGAAAAAACAACGATCGGTCTTGGAACTATTGAAACTATTGGAACTTGAAACTGTCTGTCGTTTATGCGCTCCACTGCTTAAGATACGCCGACAGGTGGGCCGCCTCACGGGGGCCAACCAATATCTGCCAATCCGGCAGTTCCTCTTCCAGTTCACCGCTCATGCCCGCAAGGTAACCAGGGATAACCAGCTTACGGTGTTTCACCCGATCGGCTATGCCGGACTTCTTGACAAGCACAGCTACGGTATCAGCGGCAAACTTACCTGCTGCCCAGGCCGTGAGGACGGACAGACCTTCTGTGTCTTTGATCAGCAACCAGGCCGGCACCCGGCTGGACTCCACTTCGCCGGAAACGATAAAGTAAGTCAAAGAGAAATTGGATGTGATCAAAACCGGCGAATCTTCCCTGGGGCCTCCAATCTCATAGACCTTTTCCTCTACGGCCATAGGACGCTGCGGGTCGGTATAGATATTCAAGCTGTCCAGAAGAAGTGGAAATACGTTATGGCCTTCCATCTCTGAAAGGACAATAATCCCTGCATACTTGGCAATAAGCATCGAGGCGATCAGGGCTTCCTTCATCTTGCTCTCCGTCAACCGGCCAGGGAAGGTAATGGTAGGGAATCCCACTTGTTTAACCTTCTTGACCAAGGCCGAACGCCGAATGACTACCTGATCCTCCAGGGCCTTCTTAACGTTCGCCGGCTGGCTGTCTATCACCAAGTCTTTAAGCCCCATCCCCAGAAGCTTATCTGTAACAGCCATGACCTCATCCAGGCCGGAGCCTTTTACCGCCAGAGGGCAGGCCGACTCTTTGGCCAGGCTGCCCATAACCTCCGCCGTATCCTTGGTTGCTGCATAGATAAGGGGCTTCTTATCCTTGCTGACTTTTAGGGCCTCAGAAATAACCTCCGGCCTATCGCTCATCAGGATAATAGCGGCATCCATCTGATCAATCACCCGCTTTACAAAAGCGGCAAACTTACCGGCGTCTCCGGATTCTTCTTTGAGGGCCAGCATCTGCGGACGCAGGATCAATCCCACCCGTTCAAATTCCAGGTCTCCAAATTTAGAAAGCCTTTCATTTACTACGGAGTCATCCATGGTATCGGAAAGCATAAGGGCCAGACCCGGAGGGTTCTCAAACCTCTTCTCATGCCTGAACATCACCGTCTCACCGCCCAGTTTAACCGCACGGTCTCCCGTACCAATAGTCAAGGTGCGGATAGGCGGCGCCGAGGCCTCATCTATCTCTGCCCTCACATCGTCCGAGACATAAGGACAGGCAGCCAATTCGGCCTGACCGGTAGCCAGTTTCATGGCAAAGGCCAGACAGGTGGGAACCCCGCATTCGCCACAGTTCTTCTTGGGTAATTTCTTAAATATCTCTATACCACTTAATGCCATTCTAAAATCTCCTTTCTATCTCGCGGCTTTCAGCATTCAGCTTTCAGCCGTCAGCTTCAGAGCAAAACAACCAAGGCCGCTGTTTTTCATTCTGCTGAACGCTGATAGCTGAGCGCTGAAAGCTGTCTTTTTAAAGTATAGATTCCATGGTGAGCGCCGGATGTCCGGCCTCTTCCAGGAAGGGAAGAAGCTCTTCCTCCGTAGCACCCTTTGTCTCATCAGCGATCATATCAATCAAGTTTGGGATACCCAGTTCTTCTCCCCGCTTTCTTAATTTATCTTCCAACTCCTTCTTCAACATCTGCGGCATCCACACAACACGCTTCAACCCGCCCTCGGCCAGGATAAACTTACGGCTGGCAATATAGTGCTTGCTTACACCCAAAAAGCCCGGGGTAACCTCCCCGCCGCCCACCATACCGGCCATAGTGGTGAATTTCATACCACTCGGCGTCATGCCCAGATAATCACGGTTGACGATCATCACCCCGTTACAAAGGGGTAAGATGGTGGCGATGCATTCAAAACAGCCGCAGGCCGTCATCGGATCGTGGACGAGACTGTAAGCGCTGGCCGTCGAGACCTTCTGCCGGGAGGCCTTAAAAATAAATGCATCCGTGCCCTTCCATTTGCCAAGGACCGGATCTATGCATTCCCCCTTGACAATAGGTTGATTGGGGCCGGTAGGGTTGATCTCATACGACGCCTTGCCATCCAGCCAGTTATAAGCGCCGCACATCCCGGTCCGCTCCGGGGTAATGATGCAGACATGGCTAGGGGCAAAGGACTGACACAGGGTACAGGAATAGAATGTCTCCTCCGTCTCGTCAGTCATGCGATCGACTCTCTTGTCGCGTGCCGCGTATACCTTCCGTGCCAACGCCAGTACTTCGTCCACCTTGGCCTCTTCAGTGTATATCTTGACCTGCACCTTGTCGCAGATCGCACCGAATTCCTGGTGGTACTTGGCATGCATTATCGTTCCCAGGTGCTTCAGCCGGAACCCCTTCCCCACGGCTGCCTTTCCAACGCGAAGCCACATGATGGCGCGCTGCCCGATGTGCATGATGCCTTCAGCGTAGTTGACCAGATGGTGAATCTGCCGCTCCAGAATGGGCTCGAAATCCTCCTGCATCTGGCGTCCCGCCACTTCTATGAGCATGGCGAAGGGAAGCTTCGAACCATCCTTGATCTGGTCCAGATCCGGACCGATCATCTCCACATGACCATCTTCCACCTCATCCATATCCCGGCTTACCGTCAGTTCAACGCCTTTGGTCTTACCTCCGCCGCATTCCAGATAGAGGTCATCTTTCCGGATCCGCTCACCCTCAAAGGCCGGGCCATAGGATACCGGTATGTCTATCTTGGACACGGTAACCTTCAAGCCCCTCACTTCTACGGCCCGCTGCACAATCTCACTGTGGGGCACGTTGCTGACCACGTGTTCGTATGTGCAGATACCGGTGGGCAGGATCTCGGGTATCGGGGTGTCGGCTATGGCGGGGAAGCCCCAGTTTATCGCCCCGGCGGCATTGGCGTACCATTCGTCGGACACCGGCCCCAAGGGCATGGCAAAAGCGAATATACGGTTCTTGTTGTAGATGAGGTTGCCGCGGAAGTCACCCGGTTTGATGCCGCCGAAGGACATGGCGGCGCGGGTGGCAAAACCCATAGCAAAGACTGTGGCCGTGTAGTCGGGCCCGAAAGAGACAAGCCGTGTGGGCCAACCGATCTGTACACCCGCCTCGACCAGCTGCTCCGACATCCTCACGCCGTTGTTCTCCGCGCACATAAAAACGTACAGATTCTTTTCCTGGAGTTCCTTCGCTATCTCGGCAGCGATCTCCTTGGTCGGAGGCGCACCCAGGATGGCCGCGAATCCCGGAGCCGTGCCGTCGACAAACTCTACGCCCCGCTTGCGCAGAATGATATCATCCGCGGCGCCGAGCCAGATATTGCCGTCTACCGGATCTTCCTGTTTCGTATAGAAATCCGGGTATTCCAGATACCGAATCGCCTCAATAATCTCCTCGGCGAAGAAGGTGGCCATGCCGGCCTCCAGCGTCGGAGCCAGATACGGCAACCAGACCTTCTCGCTGACGAGCGGTGGAAGCAACGATCGGCATTTTTCCAGTACCGGTCTTACATCCCCCAACTTGGACACCGGTATTCCGAGAATGCCGTATATGATGGGAAGATAGTATGCGGTATTCGGAAAACCCACCGCATGGTCCGGTCCCCACTTATCCAGCGCCTCCTGATACTTCTGTTCGGCCTTTTCCACAATGTTGTGGGCGCCCCTAATCGCCGCTGAGCAAATAATCTTAGACACCTTAAGTCCCCCCTGTTTATCTTGTAATCTCTTATCCGGCTGTCAGGTCACTGATCATATCTTTTATAAGCGCAATAGACTCTGGATGCCTCATGATTAAAATATCCGCCCCGGCCAGTAAAAGCAGCTGCGCCGTCACGGCTTCCATAAGCACACCCCGCTTTGCCGGATCACCCAGTTTGGGAGCCTCATCCCGGCTCTGTTTGGCCTCCTTGGTCTTCCATATCTCTTTGCCCAGATTACAGATCATCGGGAACTGTAACCGCTCGTCTTCCTGGGTTAGAGCTGCCATCCGAATACGTTCCATGACCGAGTAGCCATATTCCAATCCGTATCCAAGGGCGCCGGTGGTCGGATCGATGAGGATGCGTCCGTCCGGCACACCCAGGTTGCCAAGCAGGATGTTGAGCTGTTTGGCCAGATTTATATCGATAGGAGTCGAGGCAATAACCGTGTGTTCATATCCAATGGCCACAGCACCGATCTGTTTATAATTGGCCTCGGTCACCGGGCCGATCATCAAATTCCGTCCCGCGCAATCCTCGGCTATCTTTCGTAACACCTCCATATCTTTCTCCGCATTATTGCATCCCCATACGATGAGCGGGACAGCCACGGCTTCGGCTACCTTTTTGGTCAATGCGGCCGCCTCTTCTGCGGAACGGTTCTCGCCGTTGGGGTCTGTACTGACCAACTGAAGGGCAATCATCTCCGCGCCGTAGGTATCCGCGCATTTCCTGGCCCAGGCCGCCGGGTCTGAAACCACGTCGGCAAAAGGCTCCAGGGCCTTAGGCGCCCAGTCTTCGGGCGGGCTGTCATAAACCTCCATGGCGATACGTGGTTTTAAAGGCATCTGGCCCTCAAAAAGATAAAAAGGATAAGAGGTCCCACCACCTACCGTGATCGCCTTATCCCCCTTACCCAAAACAATCTCTCTTATTTTCCCTGAATAAGAAACCTTTGGTATCTCTAAAGCCATTCCTTTCCCTCCTTACAGTAGCTGTCAGCGGTCAGCTGTCAGCTCAGGTCCAAAACAAGTCTCTTTTTGCCTTGTTGCTGAACGCTGA
>JAQURM010000023.1 GCA_028715605.1 Desulfovibrionales bacterium | reverse complement strand
CCCGCACAGCTCGTGCTTCGTTTCATTGTCAGAGCCGCTCTTTATTCAGGCTCCTAGAGTCATTTGGTGGCACAAATGGTTCCCTACTCAAGTGGGAACAGCTCTTTAAAGCGACTTCGTGTCGCACAGGGTGTAAGTCCCCTGCACGTGAACCCTGCCCGCGTAGTGATACGTTAGCAGAAGTACTAGCCGAAGGCAAGGGCGGAATCATGACCTCTCTGCCGACAGGCAGGGAAACCGGCTGAAGGCCGCCAAGTCGGAAAAATCGAGACGTTCATTGGTTTATAAGTTTCTGTTTTTCGATCCGCGAATATTAATTAGGTCTACCAACTCTTCGCCTCGTTTTGCCGATTGGCCCCTTGATCTCTTCTACTGGTCAAATGAGCGGCTTATTATGCTTTTATCCACTGTTCAAGCCGGTCGAGATCTTCGCGACTTTTACTAATCATCTCTGAGAAACAACCGACACAATATGTTCTGCAACCCATTGACCCTGGGATAGCCACCTGGACACATTTAGTCCCCTGGGATAATTCCATTTCACAGCGCCTGCAACGTCTTTTTCTCTTGGCAACAACCAACTTGGGCGCGCCCGCACCACCACCTACCAAGGACGGAATCCTCCCTCTCTTAGCCATCATCGCTGATCCTCTTCTTGATACGCTTAGTTAATATATTGAGTACCTCGTCCAAGCAATCTATGCCCCGAACGAAGTCTTCAGTCTTCAGCATCCCTCGTTGACCAGTTTTTACACCCAGAATCTTATCGACTTCACGATTGACCATCTGCACGGCAGCAACAAAGTTGTTTCCTGTCACACCCGGAGCATACTTGTACGCGAGTTCTCTGCCACCATAGTCAAACCCAAGACGATTGAGCAAGACTTTGGCAGCCCGGTTAGCCTCTTCCTTTAATCTTTTCCGAGCTTCTTTTCTTTCTAACTGGGGTTGTACAGGGAACGGACTAGTGGCCTTCACACGGCGAACCTTTTCTGCTTGACGATTTTTCAGCGCTTCGACAACCTGTTCAGAATCAAATCCGAGAGATTCAGCATGCGCTTTCAGTTCTTCCAGAAGAGCCTCATCGTCCGTGTGAATGAAATCTTCCTCGAGGAATTCTGATACCACCTCTCTCTGAACGACCATATCAGGTGTTAACTTAAATCTCGTCTTACCTTCTATGACTTCTCTTGCAGGTTCAGGTTCCTTACCAGCGATTAAATCCTCAAAAAACGCCTTGTCTTCCCTTTCCATATCGCGAAAATCAGCCAACTGTTTATCGAGATTTAAGCCGATATGGGTAACAACATAACCATAGTTATCAGGATGCCGGGGATCGTTTTGCACTACAACCCTCATTATCCTCCCAATGAATTGGACATATGGAGACAAGGTCCTAAAGGGCCGAAATATGGCGGCAACGCTCAAGTGGGGATGGTCAAATCCTTCTCCGAGCATCTGAACCTGGATTATGCAGTCAATAAGGCCTGACCTCAGCTTCTGTACTGCCTCTTTCCGCTTATCTTCCGACATATCGCTGTGTATCTCAGCAGCTTCGTATCCCCGCTTAGCATATAATGACCGTATTGCCTTGGCGTGAGCAACAGAACAAGCCACAGCGATTAGTTGATGGTGGGTACCAGACTGTCTCAGTTTCTCAAGCCGATCCAGGCTCGCGTCTACTATATGCCGGTTGCATTCAGGCGCCAATGCTACGCCCTTGCTGAACCAATCTTCCTCTTTAAGCTCCAATACTTCTTCTAACGTGTGATGCCTTTGGTCGCCCTGGTAGGTGAAATAGAGTTCTTCGGGAGCCACGTAAATTGCTTGAAGCTTCTTGATATAACCTTTTAGCATAGCCCGTTTGAATGAATATCTATAGATAGGTTCACCTTCGATATCCTTCTTGTCACTTCTGAATGGCGTTGCTGTGAGATTTACAACCTTTGCCTTGGGAAATCTTTCAAAAACCTTCTTCCAGCTAGGTGCTGCACTGTGGTGACCTTCGTCGACAAGAATCAAATCGAAGGAATTGTCCGAGAAGGCAGGTAGCCACCTATCTGCACTGCTTGCGAGTTGCTGAATATTTGTTACTACGATATGCGATCGGTCGCAGTCATGGATGTTCGCGTCTTTCCCGTCAAGAACCGCCACGTATGGACCAGCCGACATTGCTTCAGGACTCAAGACGTTACATTTGTTCCAGAAACAATATCTCTTGTTAGCGATATCGAGATTCTTCTTAAGTTCATCTCTTATCGTAAGGTTTGGAGCTATCACCAATACACGCCCTTTGGCAATGCCAAAAGGCAGAATTGCTATAAGACCAGACTTCCCGCAGCCCACGGGCAATTGCATGATTGCGTGAAGTCCGCCACCCGAAAAGAAATCATGGGCTGCTGTATGACCTTCCCTCTGAGGGTCTCTCAGGGCCGCATTACTCTCAATAAGTGCTTCTGAACTCATAAAAAATTCGTTCAACGGTCTATTTACCCGCACCCAGGCATCCAGGTCTTTTTGGCTAAATCGCCACATCTTACCTATTCTATTGCCCGGAATCCGGCCTTGCTGAGCCAATGAATATAAGTTGCTGGCGCTTATTCCTAGGTATTTAGCCGCCTTTTCTGTATTCAGCCATTCGGACATCTTTAATCATCCCTCCCAGATTTTTGCTGAGTCTTAACATAATTGCTATTTGGTGTCAATTGTTATTTTTTAATATCAAATAATAGTAGGTTGCGCAGAACATTCTGGCCTCAGGCTGCTACACGTTCACTCACCCCCTGCCCAAACAAACATTTATCAAGGGTTATCCCGCAAGCCCAGAGACTTTCGGGGAAAAGCGGCGCAAAGCCAGATGGATGCGGGGCTGCAGATAAAGGAGCTGGCGGCGTTAATCGGGGTAACGGAGGATACGGTGATTAACTGGGAAGTAAGGAACATCAGGCCGACAGACAGGAACCTGGAGAAAGCGGTTGCGTTTATTGAGAAACCAGCGTGACCCGGGGCAAATTTTTGGGGCCGCTGCCCGGAAGAGGAAGTGGCGGCCCTTTTTCGCGAAAGTCCACTTTATATATCGGACGGGTTCCGCAAGACTTGAATGCCCGAGATCATAAAAATTACAGGGGTTAAAAGCTTGACATCGTAAGCCTGCAATCCCTGGCTAGTTCAACCTGTGCGCAAATACTGCTTATTTATTCTATCCCTGAAACAATCTCACGAGAGAAAAATTTTTCCTCATTTTGGAAAAACTTTTCCCACAGAAGAGAAAAACTTTTCCACTTTTTGCTTGACAGCAGGTCAAACTAAAATTATTATCGGCTTGTTTCTATGAGGCTAGCATATGATATTGATTTTTAAAAAACAGAACTACGGACTGAAAGGGTAATCGCTAGCCTGCAACAAGGACTTGGAAGGTTAAGGATATTAAATTATTCTTAGATCCCTTAACACTGAGAGGCCTTTATTACTCAAGCCATCGTCGATGGTTTTGCATTTGCTTCAAATGCATTAAGTCGAGACAAGCCATGTCATCGCTAGACTTTCCTATCCATGCTGTATTCATTGGGGCAAACTTAAGCATAGCAGCCGTCGGATTGCTAAAAGATGCCATCCCACACTTTCGAAAGTTCTGGCTTGTCTCATTTATCATCGCTGTGATATTTTCCGCACTCTTATCCATTTTTTCATCTAATTGGTTTCTTGCCAAGAATAATCCTAATAGTGGCATCATCGTTGCATATTTAGCTATTGGACTCCTAATAGCGGCATACGGTGAGGCACTATTGCTGTGTTGTCTTTGTGATTTCACAAGACCACGGGAGGAAGTAGAAACTCCAAAATTCGTTGATTCGCACTTTAAATAATATTAAAAAAATACCGTAAAGTATTAAATATTTTTATACTAAGAGCCGAAAAGATAAATAACATGCATAAAGATTACAACCTGCCTGGGTTTCGAAAGAAAAGCCTGTTATTCGAAAAGGTTTCCTATATTCTGGAAGGGCTGGAGGAAACTCTTAGGTACGGCCGTCTTTTCGGTAACGCAAAAAAAATCTATATATATGCTGGAGAGCTTTATCCTCCATTCTATACGGACAAGTCCTTCCTCGAAAATTTTGCCAGATCGGTCAGACAGGGAGCGGACGTCAAAGTCGCCTTCGGGCCGGCCTTATATGTCGAAACAGATGGTTTATTGAAGCTGGCTTTAAAAAACGACAATGTTAAATTGTACAGGCGCAAGGAAAGAGACCCTGCACATTTCAGGCTTATCGAAGACGCGGATGGCGCCCAGTTTCTGTTCGTTGATAAGCCCCATGAAATCGCCTCCGGCAAACGGCAAACTGCCCTCCTTGTAAAGGGCTATGACACGGAGATGAAAAGGTTCGAGGGGAAATTCATATCCGAGATCGATAAAGCACAATTAGCTGAGAAAGAATCGCTCCTGCAGGCGTTGAAAGAAGACAGAAAAGAGGAGGACGGAAAGTATCGCGGATTCATAACCCTTTCTGAGGGAGAGATCGGGCTTGCCACGGACGAACAGATACAGGAACTCAGGATAACTCTAGCAGATTGCTAATAGGACATATGATGCGTCTCTTTGCCTGCTGCGCAAAAGCCCAGCAGGCTTTTTATTTTCTAAACATGTATAGACACCCATACATCGGGGAAATCAACGCTCATTGGTTTATAAGTTTCTGTTTTTTGATAAGCGAATATTAATTAAGTTTAGCCAGCTCTTCGCCTCGTTTTACCGATTGGCCCCTTGATCTCTTCTACCGGTCAGATCGCTCTGCGATCCAAACTGCGGTACTGGATGGCCTCGGAGATATGGGCAGATTTGACGGACGCCTCCCCTTCAATATCTGCAATAGTGCGGGCAATCTTTAATATGCGGCTGTAGGCCCGGGCGCTCAAGCCCAACTTGTTGACCGCTACCTCCAGAAGCTTGTGTGATTCGGCGTCAATAGCGCAAAACTTCTTGATAAGGCGGGTATTCATCTGGGCATTGCAGTGGATGGGCTTGCCTTCAAACCGTTCCTTTTGCCTCCGGCGGGCCAGATCAACCCTCTTTCTTATCTCTTCTGACGACTCGCCGGGATGGATAGAGGCCAGGTCTTTGTAGTTTAGGGCGGGCACTTCTACGTGGATGTCTATGCGGTCGAGAAGCGGGCCGGAAATCTTTGAGCGATATTTTTGTATATAAAGATGCGTACAACTGCACGTGTGCTTGGCGCTCCCGTAATAACCGCACGGGCAGGGATTCATGGCCGCTACCAGCATAAACCGGGCCGGATAGGTAAGGGACATGGAGGCCCGCGCGATCGTAACCCGCCCATCCTCTAATGGCTGCCGCAACACCTCCAGGACGTTCTTTCTGAATTCCGGCAGTTCATCCAGAAAAAGCACGCCATTGTGGGCCAGACTAACCTCTCCGGGTTTGGGAATCTGACCGCCCCCGATCAGACCGGCATCAGAGATGGTATGATGCGGCTGACGGAAAGGGCGGACGGCAATGAGGGCGCTTCCCTGGGGCATCAGCCCCATGACACTAAAGACCTTGGTCGTCTCCAGGGCCTCCTCAAAGCTCATGGCCGGCAATATAGTCGGCAGGCGCTGCGCCAGCATGGTCTTGCCTGAGCCCGGGGGGCCGATCATCAACAGATTATGGCCCCCGGCCGCGGCAATCTCCAGGGCCCTTTTTACGTGTTCCTGCCCCTTGACCTCATTAAAATCCATATCGCTTTTACCGGCGGTGCAAAAGAGGGCATCCGTATCCACATCCACCGGGGTCGGACTGCTTTTCCCATTGAGTAACTCCACTGCCTCGGAAAGCCATTCTACCGGCAATACCTCGATGCCCTTTACGACCGCTCCTTCCAGGGCATTTTCTTTGGGCACTACGATGCCGGACAGCCCGGCGGCACGCGCGGCCATAGCCATGGGCAGGACCCCTTTAGTCGCTTTTATACGGCCATCGAGCGAAAGTTCGCCGGATAACATATAATGGTGGAGATTATCTTTGTTTATGGTTCCGGTGGCGGCCAGAATACCAACCGCTATGGGCAGGTCATATCCTGTGCCTTCCTTCTTTATATCCGCCGGGGCCAGATTAACCGTGACGCGATGGGTGGGAAACTCATAGCCTGAGTTCTTGATAGCGGATTTGACCCGGTCTTTGCTTTCTTTTACTGCGCCCTCGGGTAAGCCGACGGTGGAGAAAGCCGGCAGCCCGAAGGCAATATCCACTTCCACTTCGACTACATAAGCCTCAACACCCAGAACGGCGCTGCTCAGGATCTTTGCCAGCATGGAAGACTCTCCTGTTTTATGTTCACCTCGTATTTATCGGCGATGAGGGGTGAGAACTTAACGGAAGCACATATAATTTTGAAGGAACCCCCGGTAGTTCTGAGCGAAACTTGCTGGAGCAGCGGGGTACCCATCGAGAGCGAGCAGGAAGGGGAAAACCAGCCCTTTAGTGGCTGGAAGGGGTCAGCATTCCCCACCTGCGAGCCTAGAAAGGGTCGCTGCGTAAGCCGTGAAGCGAAGAAACCAGGGGTTACCTAAAAACTCAGGAACCTTCCATTATGATCTGCTGTAGGTGGAGATTATCTCCATAATCAGTTGAACGGTCCGGACCATGTCTTCGAGATGAATATATTCGTTTGTGGTGTGGACAGACTGCATGCCCGTGCCCAGTATTACGGCGGCGATGCCATGGGCGTTAAAGATGTTGGCATCACTCCCGCCGCCGCTTTTTTCCGGCGTGAGCCGGCGTCCCAAGGCCTTCCCCGCCTCCTGTGCCAGGACAACAGCGGGGTGGCTGTCGCCAACCGCCATTAACGGATATTCCTGCGTTACATCCAGGCGCAATGCGGGAAGGTCGCCATCTATCTTGTTCTTCTCTTTATAGGCTGAGACCGCCCCCTCAAGACATCCTCTTATGTGTTCGGTGTGATCGGCCAGTTTCCGCCGGTCGTGGCTGCGTACCTCACCTTCCAGATCTATATAGTCCGGTATAATATTACGGGCCGTCCCCCCGCGTACCAACCCGATATTGGCGGTAGTCTCATGGTCAATACGGCCCAACCGCATGGCGGCCAGGGCCTCACCGGCAATCTGTATGGCGTTTATGCCTTTTTCAGGTTCGAGGCCGGCATGGGCGGCCAATCCCTGTACCTTGATGCAAAGGCTGTTGGCCTCCGGGGCCCCGCTTATGATGCGGGTAGTGGAGCTGGTATCCAGGGCATAACCCATCCGGGCCTGGAGCAGATTGTAATCAAGGGACTTAGCCCCGAAAAGCCCTATCTCTTCACAGACCGTAAAGACAAACTCCAGCGGACAATGGGCTATCCCCCCCTCCTGTAAAAGCCTTATTGCCTCAATCAAAATAGCTATGCCGGACTTATCATCCGCGCCCAGGATGGTCTGTCCATCGCTTTTAAATGTCCCATTCTCCTGGATTACTTTTACGCCCCGCCCCGGTTCCACCGTATCCAGATGGGCATTGAACATAAGAGGCGGGAGGTCTCTCCGTGTGCCCGGTATGCGGACGATCAGATTACCGCTTTCGCTGCCGATGAGCGTTCCGACCCCGTCTTCTATTACCCCGGCGTCCAGGGATTCAAATGTCTTTCGTACATATTGTGCGATAGCGCCTTCCTGCCTCGAAGGGCTGTCAATCTGCACCAGGCGCAGAAACTCCCCGGCTAGTCGCTGTCTGTTTATCATCTTCCTGACCCTTCCGTTTAACAATAACTTCCACTTCTTCTATGCCTCTGGCCTCGGCCTTCCGTATAATAAATTGTAAATGCCTGTAAGAAAAAATATGGCCTTGTTTAGGGATTAACCCCAATTCTTTTAAGATAAAACCGGCTATGGTTTCATAGTCGCCTTCCGGGATTCCCAGATGTAGCTGCTCATTGGCCTGGCTTACCTCCATACGCCCTTTGATCAAATAATGGTTTGGGCCCAACCTGGTAAAGGGGGCGGCCTCCTTGTCAAACTCATCCGCTATTTCCCCCATTACCTCTTCGAGAATATCTTCTACGGTGACCATGCCTATGGTGCCGCCATACTCATCGACCACTATGGCTATAGTTTTGCCTTCTTTTTGTAAGTCAAGCAGCAATTCATCTACCGGTTTGGTCTCCGGTACATAGTAGGGTTTGTACATAAAACTGCTGACCGGCAGGCTTTCATCTGCCACGCCGATTAAATCAAAGGCGTTTAATATCCCGACTATATTATCGATACGCCTGCGGTAAACAGGCAGTCGCCCGTAACCCTTTTCCCGGAATTTCCGGACGGCATCGGCCACAGGCGCGCCCTCCGGCAAGGCCGAGACCTTAACCAGCGGAATCATCACCCGGCTCACGTCTGTCTCCATGAATGAAAACATCTTTCGTATGAGCCGCTTCTCGGCCTTGTCCAGCTCAATCTCGTCTTCATCCATACGAAGGGTCAGTTTCAGCTCTTCGCGCGTGACAAAAGGCTGCTCCCTTCTTTCCGATATATTTGTCAACAAATGAGAAAAACGGGCAAAGATCCAGACCAGGGGATAAAGAATATAAGATGCGGCCGTAATGCCGTAGGCGGCCTTCGGGGCGAGCTGTTGTGCTTTTTGCTGGAATATGGTCTTTGGGATAATCTCTCCAAAAATGAGGACGAAAGGCGGCATGAGCAAGACAGCCAACCATTCACTCCCATATCTCCACTGCTCTACCATCCAGGCCGTCGTCAGGACGGTATTGGCGGCCATGGCCAGATTGGTCCCAAGAAGCGTAGTGGAGAATAGCCAGGTCGGCCTTCCCAGGAGTCTCAAGGCCGCGGTTGCCCCTTTATGACCGTCAGAGGCCATTTGTTGCATTTTCTTCCGGTCAGCGGCTACCAGGGCTATCTCTGAACCGGAGAAAAGTGCCTCCAGAAATAACAAGCCGATAAACCAGGAGAGCGGATAAACCATATCACTTACGGTCATAGGTCATGGAAAGCTGCCTTGCCTTCCCTCTCCACCTTCAGTTGTAAGATACGGGTCCCTTTTATTTTGGTTACGGTAAAGTGGAGGTCATTATAGGCGGCGCTGTTTCCCTCCTTGGGCAATTCGCCAAAAAGGTTGAGCACGAATCCACCAATGGTTTCCACCTCATCCGAAGGGATATGCGCGCCGGTTATCTCGTTGAAATCTTCTATAAGCATCCTGGGAGAGACCAAATAAACGCCTTTCCCTTTCTCTTCAAAAGCCATCCTTTTCTGGTCATATTCATCATATATTTCTCCAAAAAGTTCTTCCAGAATATCTTCCATGGTTACCAGTCCGGCTAAATCTCCGTATTCGTCCACCACCATGGCCAGATGGATGCGGCGCTTCTGAAACTCTTGAAAAAGATCCTCAACGTTTTTTGTCTCCGGGACGTAATAGACCGGCTTAAGGCGGGAACTCAAGTCAGCTACTGTGCCTCCGGCGTATTTTAACTTTATGCCCACAAGATCTTTAACGTGAAGGATCCCGACCGGCTTGTTGATCTCATGCTCATATACGGGCACCCGTGAGAACCCTCGCGTTTTGATTTTCTCTACAGCGCGAGAGAGGTCGGCATCAAGAGGCACGGCAAATATATACGGACGGGGGGTCATGATAGCCGCTACTTTTGTATCGCCGAATTCCATCGCCCTTCTTATAAAATCCCTCTCCAGGCGCTCAATAATCCCGGCGCGGTGTCCGTGTTCGACCAGACGTAGAAAGTCTTTTTCCAGTATAAACTTTGTCCTTTTCCCCCTGGGTAATCCGGCTACTCTAAGAAGAACATCTACTGTGGACTGCGCAAGCCATCGCACCGGAGCAACCCATTTTACAAACAAAGACATCGGCCTTGCCGCGAAGGAGGCTATAGATACCGGGTGGGATATAGCCAGTACCTTGGGGGAAATATCACACAATATGATTATAACGCCGGTCATGATGACTATGGCTACCCAACGCCCGGACGCACCAAAATGTTTGACGGCAAGAGGGGTAGCCAGGGCAGAGGCGACCACATTACACATATCGTTGCCGATGATAATAGATATCAGGAGACGCCGCGGCCGGGCCAACAGACCGTCTATCAGGCTGTACTTTGGGTGACCTTCCTCCCGGAGACGAATCAAACGCCATCGCCCCAGGGAAAAAAGAGCTGTTTCTGAGCCGGAAAAGAAGGTGGAACAAAGAAGACAGAAGATGATTATTGGTATATAAATGGACGGTGAAGGGTCCAAATGTCTTTCCCTATTTCTTACTTTGCCTGCCGGATTTCGTCTTTATAAGGGCTAATTCCAGGATTTCATCAACGTTCTTAACCGGATAAAAGGTGATGCGGCGGCGGATTCGATCCGGTATTTCCTCTAAATCTTTAGTGTTTTGCTCCGGTATGATAACCTTTTTTATACCGGCCCGAAGCGCTGCCAGGGCCTTTTCTCTCAACCCCCCGATCGGTAAGACCCTGCCCCGCAACGTTATTTCTCCTGTCATAGCCACTTCCCTGCTCACCGGCGCCCTTGTTAAGGCGGAAACAAGGGCAGTAGCCATAGTAACGCCGGCTGACGGGCCGTCTTTAGGAATAGCGCCGGCCGGGACATGTATATGGATATCCAGCTCTTCGTAAAATTTCTTATCAAGCTTAAGCTTATCCGCACGGGACCGGGTATAGCTGAGAGCGGCCAGCGCCGACTCTTTCATTACCTCCCCAAGCTGTCCGGTGAGATTGAGATTCCCTTTTCCTTTCATGGTGGTGACTTCGATATGGAGGACTTCTCCGCCCTCCTGGGTCCAGGCCAGGCCGGTTGCCAG
>JAQURM010000022.1 GCA_028715605.1 Desulfovibrionales bacterium | reverse complement strand
AGCTGCCCATATCCCACGTCTATGGCATAGACCCGCCGAGCCCCATGTTTTAGGAGGCAGTCCGTAAAACCGCCCGTCGAGGCCCCGACGTCAATAGCCACCTTGCCCTGGACGTCTATACCAAAGGTCTTTATGGCCTCCTCTAACTTTAGGCCGCCCCGGCTGACATATGGTATGTCAGGCTCTTTCAATAAGATAGAAGCATCCACCGGCACCATAGCCCCGGCCTTGGTTACCGGGACTCCATTAATCAGAACCGATCCCGCCATTATCATGGCCCGGGCCCGCTCCCGGCTCGAAACCAGACCTTGCTCCACAAGTATCTTATCCAGCCGCTGTTTGTGAAGATGTTTTGAGAGGCGTTCAGCCATCAGCCGTCAGCGTTTAGCTTATCAGCCTTTCAGTAAAGATAAACCGGTCTCGGCTATGGATTCAGCAGTCAAACCATATCTCTCACGAAGCTTTTTTTGACTGCCATGCTCCACAAAACGATCCGGGATGCCTATTCGTTTTAAGGGCTTATTTAGGATATGACGGCGTTCAAATAGTTCCAGGATGGCGCTGCCGAATCCGCCATCCAAAACGTGTTCTTCTACGGTCAACACGGCCTTGCTTTGCTGTGCCCTTGAGACAATAAGGTCTTCATCCAGGGGTTTTACAAACCGGGAGTTGACTACACTGGCGCTTATCCCCGACTCCGCCAGCAACTGCGCGGCCTGAACGGCCATATTTACTGTGACCCCGATAGCCAGTATCAAAAGGTCATCGCCTTCCCGCAAGACCTCGGCCTTGCCGATCGGCATGACCTTCAGACACTGATCCAGGGGAATGCCTTCACCGCCTCCCCGCGGGTAGCGCACGGCAGCCGGACCCGGATGTTTAACGGCAGTATAAAGCATATGCTGGAGTTCATTCTCATCCTTAGGGGCCATAACTATCATGTTAGGCAGGTGCCGCAGGTAGGCAAAGTCGAAGAGCCCATGATGAGTAGGCCCGTCTTCGCCTACAATTCCACCCCGGTCCAGGGCAAAAGTTACCGGTAACCTGGAAAGGCAAACGTCATGGGCTATCTGGTCATAGGCCCTTTGCAGAAAAGTGGAATAGATAGCCACAACCGGCGACAGGCCCTCAGAAGCCAATCCGGCCGCAAAAGTCACGGCATGCTGTTCAGCGATACCCACATCAAAAAATCTCTCAGGAAATTTCTCGGAGAAATCATTCAGCCCGGTTCCCTCCGGCATGGCCGCAGTAATAGCCACAATTTTTTTATCTTCAGACGCCAGTCTTATGAGCGTATTTCCAAAGACCTTGGTATAACTCATAGGACAGTTGAGATTGACTTGAATTTCCCCGGTCTCAATATCAAACGGCCCCACACCATGGTAAAGGTCCGGCCTCTCCTCGGCCGGTTTGTACCCCTTGCCTTTTTTCGTCAATACATGCACCAGCACCGGCCCCTCAAGATGTTCCAGGTTGCGTAAAATCGGAATGAGTTCTCCAAAATCATGACCGGAAATGGGGCCGATGTATTCAAACCTCAGGGCCTCAAAGAGCATCCCCGGCGTGAAAAAGCCCTTGAACGAGTCCTCCACCTTTTTAAGGACATGGATTATGTTCTCTCCCACCCCGGACAGCGATTTCAGCCTCCGCTCCACGTCTTTTTTAAACCGTACCACGGTGCGTCCGGTGAGTTTGCGGCTGAGATACGCGGAGAGTGCCCCGACATTTTTGGATATCGACATCTCATTATCATTCAGGATAACTATCAGGTTCTTATCCAGGTGGCCGGTCTGATTCAATCCTTCGAAGGCCAGCCCGGCGGTCATAGACCCATCGCCGATAACGGCGATAACCCTGGCCTTTTCTCCCTTGAAGCATTTAGCTGCTGTGATGCCTAACGCCGCCGAAATGGAGGTGCTGCTATGACCGGCATCAAATGTATCATAAACGCTTTCGGCCCGCTTGAGAAAGCCGCTGATCCCTCCATCCTGGCGCAGGGTGCAAAACCGGTCCCGGCGGCCGGTGAGGAGCTTGTGGGCATAGGCCTGATGGCCCACATCCCAGATGATCTTGTCGCGCGGGGTGTCAAAGACATAATGCAGGGCGACGGCCAGCTCCACAGTCCCAAGACTTGAGGCCAGGTGGCCGCCATTCCTGGAGACCGTTCGGATTATCTCTTCCCTTATCTCCTGGGCCAGAAGGATTAGTTGATTCGCGTTGAGGGACTTCATGTCTGCCGGACTGTTAATGCGAGGGAGTATCGGAGATAGAATCACTTCCGCCTCCTTTTCATCGTCGATCGGCCGGCCTTTAGCGGAGAGTGTTTTTATCCGCTCTTGAGAGACACCTTGCTTCAAATCCATCCTCTGTGCTACCGCCATCTCTCCCACCTACCCTTGACGGCTTCGTAAAAAGTCAATTTCTCACGCAAAGGCGCAAAGACCGCGAAGACAAAATGAAAATCTGGAAATCAAGAAAATCAAGAATAGAACAGTATTTTTCTTCATGAGTTCCTGAGTTCCAAATTTTATTCTTTTTGCGTCCTTGGCGGCTTTGCGTGATATTTTGGATTTCTTACGAAATCATCACTTTTTTCTATCTAAAATATAGTGGGCTATGGCCCGAAGGGGCTCGGCCTCGGCCCCAAACCCACGCAGGCTGCCTATAGCCTCTTCAATAAGCTTTTTGGCTATGACCCTGGATTCCTCAAGCCCATAAACAGATGGATAGGTAGCCTTCTTTTTTCTTATATCACTACCCGTAGCCTTACCCATCTCTTTTGGATCACCCTCGATATCCAGAATATCATCAATTACCTGAAAGGCCAGTCCCAGGGCCTCTCCATAACGCCCCAGAGAATCTATCTTATTCCGGCGGCCACCCGCTATTAAGGCCCCGGCCTGAATCGAACCGGCGATAAGGGCTGCGGTCTTATGCGTATGAATGTACCGGACGGTCCCGGCATCCGCCTCTTTGCCTTCGGAGGCCATATCCACAACCTGGCCGCCCACCATACCGTGCACTCCAGCGGCACGGGCTATCACCCGGGTGGCCTCGATGGAGTTGAACTTACGCCTCCCCACATTATGTGAGACGCCGGACATTAATTGAAAGGCAAAAGTAAGAAGGCCGTCACCGGCCAGTATGGCCATGGCCTCTCCAAAGACCTTGTGGCAGGTTGGCACCCCGCGGCGATAGTCGTCATCGTCCATAGCCGGCAGGTCATCGTGAATGAGCGAATAGGTGTGAATACATTCCAGGGCGCAGGCTACAGTTAAAGCCTGTTCTATATCTCCGCCCATGGCCTCACAGGCGGCCAGGCACAGGATTGGCCGCACCCGTTTGCCCCCGGCAAAGACGCTGTAGCGCATAGCCCGCATAACCTCCTCGGCCGGACCTTCTTCCTTCGGCAGGCGCCTGTCCAGGGCCTGGTCAACCAACGCCCTGCGCTCAGCAATATAGGTCTTTAAATCCACTTACATATTCCCTTCCGGATCAAAGGGCCTGGTCAATAACTTACCGCCTTCGCCTTTTACCAGAAGTTCAATCTTCTTCTCTGCTTCGTCAAGTTTACGGAGACAAAACTGTGAGAGCTTAACCCCTTCTTCAAATTTTTTCAACGATTCTTCGAGAGATAGATCGCCGGCCTCCAGCGCCCGGACGATCTCTTCTAACTTCTGCATGGCCTCTTCAAAGTTTTCCTTGCCCATGGGATCCCCCCAATCTATCAAATCCGAAATTCGAATATCGAAACTCGAAACAAATTCTAATTTTCAAAATTAAGTAACACTTTAGCTGTTTGAAAAGAGCTAGTCGTCCAGAAAACAGCGCCTCAAAAATCCCCCTTAATCCCCCTTTTTCAAAGGGGGAAACGTATTCCCCCCCCCTTCGGAAAGGGGGGCGAGGGGGGATTTGGTCCGGGCTTTGGCGGCATTTTCAAAATACAAAGTGAGACAAAATTAAGAATGTCCCAAACTGCGGCGGAGCTAATTCGCTTTTGAATTTCTCATTTCTGCAACCATAGCCGTGGCCTCGATAAGGGACAGCGGGTCCACCCTTGCGCCACAAATAACCGCGCCCCAGTGCAGATGCGGCCCGGTAGCCCTTCCTGTAGCCCCTATTTCACCAAGTGACTCTCCTTTAGCCACCTGCTGCCCTTCTTTCACCGCCGCTTTTGAGAGGTGACAGTATATAGTAAACACCCCCTGGCCATGATTCAAAATAACCGTACTGCCCAGGAGATAAAAATCGCTGGCCAGGGCTACACGTCCACTATTCGCACAACGGATCGGCGTCCCCTCTTTTCCCCGGATATCAACACCCATATGGCGACTACGCTCCTCGCCGTTTAAGATGCGCCTGCTGCCAAATAAACCGACTATATCGCCCTCCACGGGTTTAATAAAACCTCCGTTCCAGAGCAGAGACATGTTGGTTTCCTCAAAAACCGCATCTACGGCCTCCTTTTCATCTTGTATGCGCTTAAGTATTTCCTCTGGAAACGTAACCATCTTTTCAGGCAGAGTAAGTTCCTCTACAGGAAACTCATAGGGGTGCACCTCCACCTGGATGGTTATCACCTTCTTTGTGCCGTGGTGGATGTGCTCATACTCGATGGTGAGCGGATATTTCCCCGGCGGTGTGGATATGTCCACCGGTAGTAAGGCCGCCAGACTTCCCGAAGCGGGGTGAAAATAAACCGGACGATTAAGAAAGGTGGCGGTCATTCGGGTAGCGGGTACGTCGCTAATAGAAAAGAGACCTACCTGCCCTATGGCCAGTTTAGCCGGATGGAGAGTCCAGGCGGGACGTTCATCGGCACAGGAAGCCGTTCCCGGAAAACCAATCGTCAGGAAAAAATAGAAAACAAAGATGATCAATTGGTAAGAAATTTTTTCCACCGCTGAGCACGCAGAGCCCGCAGAGAAAAACTTTAAACTGTTTAACATGTTATCTCGGCGTTCTCGGCGACCTCTGCGGTAATTTTGACTTTTTACGAAGCCGTCAAAAATAAGCGTCTTCATTCCGTAACCTTTTCCACCCGGCAAAACAACTTTCCCTTAGAAAGCCTCACCCTGACCGGGGAATCAATGGCTACGTCTTTTGTATCGCGCAGGATTTTTCCATCCGGCCATAATTCGGTTATACTGTAACCCCGGCCAAGAATGGCCATAGGGTTAGCGCCTTCCAGACGGGTCGCGAGTTCCCGAAAAGAGGCGCCCTGTTGTGCCAGATGCTGCCCTGTTTTTACCTCTAATTCTCTTTTTAAGACATCCACTTTAAACCGGGCCGTCCGTACCTGTTCACGTGGATGGCGCTCCCCAAGGCGAAGGGAATAGCTGTCAAGCAAGCGGCGCAGGCCTTGTATCTGACTTAAAAGATTATGCCTCATCTCCAGGTAGAAGGTATCTACCTTCAGGCGGCCGTCCTGAATGCGGCTTCTTACCCTGGCCAGTCTCGTTATAAAATGGGCCAGCCTTTCTTTAAAAAGGGCGTGTTCTCTCCCCGCCGCCCTGGTAAGCCGGAGTTGCAGCATGTCAATCTTATAACTTAAATCATCCTTTCTGGGGACGACAAGTTCGGCCGCAGCCGTAGGGGTAGCCGCCCGGACATCGGCCACAAAATCGGCTATAGTAAAGTCAATCTCATGTCCCACGGCAGAGACTACCGGAATTTTCGAGGCAGAAATGGCCCTGGCCAGGATCTCCTCATTAAAGGCCCAGAGGTCCTCAAACGACCCGCCGCCGCGAGCCAGTACTATGACATCTATGCCCTTCAACCTATTAAGGCCCAAAATGGCCTCGGCCATCTCCTTCGCCGCCCCTTCACCCTGCATGCGGGCGGGATATACGAGAATACTCACATTGGCGAAACGGGCGCAGGCCGTGCGCAGAAAGTCATAGAGGGCCGCGCCGGTAATCGAGCTTATGACGGCTATACGGTCAGGAAGTAACGGCAGTTTCTTTTTCCGCTCTGCGGCAAAAAGGCCTTCCTTTTCCAGCCTTTCCTTGAGCTGGAGAAAGGCCTGCTGCAAGGCGCCGACCCCTCTTGGCTCCATGTGGTCAATGATGAGCTGATATTCCCCGCGAGCCTCGTAAACGCTAACGCGTCCCTGGCAGACCACATACATCCCGTCTTCCGGTTGAAAACGAAGATAGCGTCTGTTGATCTTGAAAAGCACCACACTTATCTGGGCAGTTTCGTCCTTTAAGGTGAAATACGTGGTACCGGACGAGATCTCTCGCAGGTTTGATATTTCACCTTCTACCCAGACAAAGGGGAAGTTGGCCTCAACCAGAAACTTAATTGACTGTGTTAAGGCGGAAACGGTTAAAACCTTCTTTTCCGGTCTCTCGATCATGGAGGAAAACTAGCATAAATCATCCTGTATGGCAATGTATTTGCCCTTTACTGAAAACCCCTAAGTGCCGATTTTAAAAAATGAGGTTATTTTTTTATTTCAATTAATGTATAATCTCAGGCCGTGAGACTATTTAGTGTTCATCCGGAAACAGAAGTTTCCGGCCTACGGTCGGCCTAAGGCCGGATTCAAGCTTTCAGCAATCAGCTGTCAGCCGTCAGCAAAAGGATACGAGAAACAGCATCTTAAGCTGAACGCTGATAGCTGAATGCTGTAAAACAACCGAGGAGGGTATGTCGAAGATGCGCCGAGGCGTAAAAAACATCAAGGCCCTGATCCTTTCCGGTGGTAAGGGAACCAGGCTGCGGCCGTTGACGCACACCATGGCCAAGCAGCTTGTGCCCGTGGCCAATAAACCCATACTGGGCTATGTCTTTGAACATATTAAGGAGGCCGGCATAAGAGATATTGGGGTTATCGTGGCCCCCGAAACCCAGGCAGAGGTAAGGGCCTATCTGGGCCATGGAGAAAAATGGGACGTGAAGATTACCTATATTCTCCAAAAAGAACCTCTGGGTCTGGCCCATGCCGTAAAAACAGCGCAAAAATTCCTTAAGGACTCGCCTTTTGTCATGTATCTGGGAGATAACCTCCTCGGCAAGGGCATAAAAGAGGCCCTGGACAAGTTTCGAAAAACGGCATCCGATGCCCTCCTGTTTCTGAAAAAGGTACCTAATCCGAGGGCCTTTGGCGTGGCCGTGCTCAACGGTAAGGGACGCATTAAAAAACTCATTGAAAAACCCAAAAACCCTCCCTCCGACCTGGCCCTGGTGGGCGTCTATCTCTTTTCCCCGCGCATACACGAGGCTATCGGCCGTATCCAGCCTTCCTGGCGCGGTGAGTTGGAGATAACCGATGCCATACAGGAACTCATCCACATGGACGCGCGGGTGGAAGGAGAGGTCCTTGACTGCTGGTGGCTCGACACCGGCAAAAAAGACGATTTTCTGGCCGCGAATACGACCGTACTCGATGACTACGTTAAACGCCGGGTCGATGGTTTTGTCGATGAAAAAAGTGAAGTCTCAGGTCGCGTCCATGTCGATACCACGGCCAGGGTAATAAACAGCATCATACGCGGGCCGGTCATAATAGGGCCGGGGGTCGAGATTGTCGATTCCTTTATCGGTCCTTATACAAGTATAGGCGAAGGAACCCATATCACCAATTCGGTTATCGAGCATTCCGTTATTCTTTCCCAGGTCATTATTGAAGGCGTCCCGCGCCTGGAAGACAGTATCCTGGGCCGGGAAGCAAAGATTATCAAAAATCAGACCCGGCACAAGGCCCTGCGCCTCATGGTGGGTGACCAGTCACTGGTAGAGGTATGAGATTCAGAATACAGGAGACAGGAGTCAGAAGATAGAAGGTGGATGAGAGATGGCGCAGTTTAAAAATGGGATTATCCAGGGTATCATAGTAAAGGATATTAAAAGGCATGCAGATGAGCGCGGCTGGCTGGTAGAGTGTTTTCGCCACGACGAAGTACCTTCAGAGATTCAGCCGGCCATGGCCTATGTCTCTATTACCCTGCCCGGCGTTGCGCGCGGGCCGCACGAACATATAGAACAAACAGACTATTTCTGTTTTCTGGGGCCGGGCAATTTTAAGGTCGTCCTCTGGGATAACCGCAAGGAATCCCCCACGGTCAACGTCAGGCAGGTCATACTCGCCGGTGAAGATAATCCAAAGATAGTCATTGTCCCTCCCGGCGTAGTACACGGATATAAAAATATTGGAAATATAGATGGACAGGTATTGAACTTCCCCAATCGGCTTTATGCCGGTCCGGGGCGTACACAAAAAGTGGACGAGATACGCCACGAGGCAAGCGCTTTATCCCCTTTCAAAATGGACGAGTAAAGATCATGCATATATTAATAACCGGTGGCTGCGGATTTATCGCAAGTAATTTTATTCATTACCTCCTTGAGCGTTATGATTATCGCATCATTAACCTGGACGCACTGACCTATGCGGGTAATCCGGAAAACCTAAGGGAGTTTGAAAACGACCCTCGCTATAAATTCATCCATGGCCGCATCGAGGACGTAAATGCCGTCAAAAAAGCTCTCCGCGGGGTAGACCGGATTGTACACTTTGCGGCTGAAAGCCACGTTGACCGTTCTATAACCAATGCCCAGCCCTTCATACAGACCAACGTAGCCGGCACACAGGTGCTCCTGGATGCCGGCAGGCAGGCAAAAATCGACCGGTTTATCCATGTCTCCACGGATGAGGTCTATGGAAGCCTCGGCGATAAGGACCGTTTTATGGAAACCACCCCGCTTGCCCCCAATAGCCCTTATGCCGCCTCCAAGGCCGCATCTGACCTCCTGGTGCGGGCAACCGCTAAAACCCATGGCCTTCCGGCCATAATCACCCGCTGCTCAAATAACTACGGCCCTTACCAGTTCCCGGAAAAACTCATCCCTCTTATGATTACCAATGCCCTGGAAGATAAACCGCTGCCGGTCTATGGCGACGGACTGAACGTGCGGGACTGGATATACGTAACCGATCACTGCGCGGCCCTGGATACCATCCTCCATAGAGGGATAGTAGGCGAAACTTACAATATCGGCGGTGAGTCGGAACGAAAAAATATTGATGTGGTAAAAACTATCCTCCGTTTACTCGGAAAATCCGAGTCCCTGGTCACTTTTGTTGATGATCGCCCCGGACATGACCGGCGCTATGCCATGGACATAGAAAAAATCAGACGCCAGCTGAAGTGGAGCCCCGCGGTCACCTTTGAAAAGGGTCTGGAAATCACCATAGACTGGTACCGGCGAAATGAAAAATGGTGGCGCAGGGTCAAGAGCGGCAGGTACAGACAGTATTACCGGAAGATGTACGGCCAGAGGCTGGCAGAAGGCAAGAAGCAGTGAAGATTATGGTCCTCGGCGCTGCCGGCATGCTTGGCGCCGATGTCGTCAGAGTTTTGGCCGATGCTCACCATGTACTACCGCGCACCCGTAATGACTGGGATATAACCGACCCCGTGGCCTGCCGGGCAGATATTACCGCTATAAAGCCTGATGTGGTCATAAACTGCGCGGCATTTACTAAGGTAGATGACTGCGAGAGCTGGCCGGATAAGGCGTTTTCCGTCAATGGCGAGGCGGTAAAACATATCGCCGCCGCCTGCCGGACAGTCAATAGCCGCCTTATCCAGATCAGCACCGACTATGTCTTCGACGGGACAAAGGGCGCGCCTTACCGGGAGGAAGACACACCTAACCCCATCAATGTTTATGGCCGGTCAAAATTAAAGGGCGAAGAATACGCCTTGAAAATCGAAGGTTCCATGGTTATTCGCGCATCCTGGCTCTATGGCCGGAACGGCTCTAATTTTGTGGATACCATCCTTCGCCTGGCAAAAAAAAAGAAGACACTTACCGTGGTCGATGACCAGTTCGGGTCTCCTACTTATACCTCTGACTTGGCCGGGGCTATCGGCAGGCTGGTGCAAAAAGAATTAACCGGCATCATCCATGTAACCAATAGCGGCATCTGCTCCTGGTATGAATTTGCCAGAGAGATATTGAAAATTGCCGGCAAAAAGGATGTCTCCATTGCGGCCATAAAAACTGCCGGGTTAAGTCGCCCGGCGAAGCGGCCTCACTTCTCTGCACTCGATAATAGCCGTTATATCGCCATTACCGGTCAGTCTCTCAGGCCCTGGCCGGAGGCGTTGGCTGAGTATCTTTTCACTTACCGCAGAGGTCGCCGAGAACGCTGAGATAACATATTAAAGGAATCTGTAACTATGCAGCCACTAAGACACCAAGCCACTAAGACTAAGATTATTCCTTTGTGTCTTGGTGACTTGGTGGCAAAGTTTTTCTCTGCGGGCTCTGCGTGCTCAGCGGTAAAAAGGGTTTTTTGCGAATTCGTCAGGCTTACTTCGCTGGATTTTCTCAGGGCAGGGAAGATTTTTATGGACAAGCCCCTTTTTCTTTTCACAATAAATGGCCTGAAAAGTACGGCATGAACCGGCCCCATCCACGGCCTCATCTTTAGGCCAGGACGCATATTCACATTGCATATCACAAAACTTCAATCATCCACCTCTTATCTCCGGCAACTCTTCCGTCGTATTATTAACCAAATCCCTAAGATATTCTATAAAAAAGAAGCCGCAGAGTCCGCCTTGTTTTTGCTTAACTTTGCCCGCCGGCTCTGATATACTTCAGTCATAACATTAACTGCCTATTGTGCTATCCCGGATCAGAAATTGAAACTATTTTCGACCATGCCGGTTGCCGAGCTTTTCGGGCAATTACAAACCACGCCGCACGGCCTGACGGACGACGAAGCCCGGCAGCGTCTCCAGACCTACGGACCGAACCTCCTGCGTCCACAAAAGAGAATAAAAGAATTCTCACTCCTCCTGGCCCAGTTCAAGAGTCCGATCACCCTCATCCTTCTTTTTGCCGCCGGATTGTCGATATTTCTGCGTGATCCCACAGATGCCTTCATTATCCTGACAATCATCGCTATAAGCGCTTTCCTTGGATTCTGGCAGGAACGGGGGGCAGCCCATGCGGTGGAGAATCTACTGGCCATCGTCAAGATAAAAACAAGGGTGCTTCGGGATGGCCGGGAGGAAGAGATCCCGGTTGATGGGATCGTGCCCGGTGATATTCTTCTCCTCACAGCCGGCGATATTATCCCGGGAGACGGTATTATCCTTGAATCCAAGGATCTTTTTGTGGATGAGGCCACTCTGACCGGTGAGACCTATCCGGTGGAAAAAGCTACCGGTCCATTACCATCAGATACGTCACCCGGCCATGCGACTAATACACTTTTCATGGGAACCCATGTGGTAAGCGGGACGGCGAAGGCAGTGGTTGTGCACACCGGCCAGGCCACTGAATTCGGTAAAATTTCCGAACGCCTGAAACTACGGCCGCCGGAGACGGAATTCGAGCGTGGCGTCCGGCGATTCGGGTATTTTCTTGTAGAGATTACGCTGGTGCTGGTGATCGCCATCTTTGCTATCAACGTCTATCTGGCGCGGCCGGTGTTGGATTCCTTTCTTTTTTCCCTGGCCCTTGCGGTCGGCCTGACGCCTCAACTCCTGCCGGCCATTATCAGCGTCAACCTCGCCCACGGCGCCAGGCGCATGGCCTCCCAGAAGGTGATCGTAAAGCGCCTGGCCTCCATTGAAAACTTTGGCAGCATGAACGTCCTCTGTTCCGATAAAACCGGTACCCTCACGGAAGGGGTGGTGAGGTTAAGCTCTGCGCTTGATGTCGAAGGCAATGAAAGCGAGAAGGCGCTCTTCTATGCCTATCTCAACGCTATTCATCAGACCGGCTTTGTAAATCCCATCGATGAGGCTATCCGCACCTATCGCCGGTTCGAGGTATCCGGCTACCAGAAACTGGACGAAGTCCCTTATGACTTCATCCGTAAGCGCCTGAGCATCCTGGTGGCCAAAGACGGCGTACATCTGATGGTTACCAAGGGCGCATTCAAGAATGTGCTTGCGGTATGCTCATCAGTGGAAACTTCCGGCAAAGGGATTGTAGAGTTAGGAGACAGGCAGGGGCAGATTCAGCAGCTCTTCGAGGGGCTTAGCGCCAAAGGATTCCGGGTTCTGGGAATTGCTTACCGCAATGTAGGTTCTGATCTTACCATTACCAGGGAACATGAAACGGCCATGACCCTTTTAGGGTTTCTGGTTCTCTTTGATCCGCCCAAACCCGGAACCGTCGAGACCATCGACCATCTGAAAGATCTCGGCGTTCTACTCAAGATGGTTACCGGCGATAACCAACTGGTGGCGGCCAGTATCAGTGAACAGGTGGGCTTGTCAAATCCAGAAATCCTTACCGGTCAGGACCTGCGTGAGATGAGCGACGAGGCCCTTCTCAACCGGGTAAGTGACATAGATGTCTTTGCAGAAGTCGAGCCCAATCAGAAGGAGCGCATAATCCTGGCCCTGAGAAAGGCCGGGAATGTCGTGGGGTATATGGGAGACGGGATCAATGATGCCTCGGCGCTCCATACCGCGGACGTTGGCATCTCCATGGATACGGCCGTGGATGTGGCCAAAGAGGCGGCGGATATTGTGCTGCTCGAAAAGGACCTCGGCATCCTGGCCCAGGGTGTCCGCGAGGGGAGAAAGACCTTTGCCAATACCCTCAAGTACGTCTTCATGGCCACCAGCGCCAATTTTGGCAACATGTTCAGTATGGCCGGGGCATCACTATTTCTGCCCTTTCTCCCCTTGCTGCCCAAACAAATCCTGCTTACCAATTTAATGACTGATTTCCCCGAAATGGCCATCGCTACCGATAGCGTGGACAGCGAGATGATGGATAGGCCCCGGCGATGGGATATTAAATTCATCCGTAATTTTATGATTACTTTTGGTTCGCTGAGTTCGGTATTTGATTACCTTACCTTTGGGGTACTGCTGTTCGTCCTGCATGCCACTACGGATCAGTTCAGAACCGGCTGGTTTCTGGAGTCTGTTGTTTCAGCCTCGGTAATAGTGCTCGTTGTTCGCAGTCGCAGGCCTTTTTTAAAGAGTAAGCCTGGCAAACACCTCCTTCTGGCCACGTGGCTCGTTATTGGCATCACCCTTATCTTGCCTTTCACTCCGTTTGCGAAGATATTTGGATTCACGCCGCTGCCCGTTTCATTCCTTTTGCTGATGGGCATAATCGTTGTGCTCTATGTTATCTCAGCGGAAGTATTGAAGACGATCTTTTACAAGAAAGTAAGGTTTTAACAAACCGCATGAAGATAACCGAAGAAAAAAGGCCTGCAAGAATTGAAGCTCCCCGCAGTAAGCTACGGGAAATCTCCGTATGCAAGGTAAGATGCATCGTATTCGCTCGCTATGTATGTTCATCACTCATTTTCGCTCTTTAATACGGCTACAAAGGCGCCTTGGGGGATCATAACCGAGCCGACCATCTTCATGCGTTTCTTGCCCTCTTTCTGCTTTTCCAGGAGTTTTCTCTTCCGGGTAATATCCCCTCCATAGCATTTGGCGGTGACATCCTTCCGGAAGGCGGAGATGGTGGAACGGGAGATGATTGTACCGCCGATAGCGCCCTGGATGGCTATCTTGAACTGATGCCGGGGAATCTCTTCCCTGAGCCGTTCACAGGCCCGCACACCCATCTCCCTGGCCCGTTCGCGATGGACGATCATGGAAAGGGCGTCTACCTTCTCGTGGTTTACCAGGATATCGAGCTTTACCAGATCGCTCTCCCTATAATCTATAATTTCATAATCAAACGAACCGTATCCCTGCGTTACGGTCTTGAGCTTATCGTAGAAGTCAAAAACGATCTCACCGAGAGGCATGTCGAAGGTGATTTCCACCCGCCCGGCCGTGGGATAGCTGAAGCGGGAATTGACGCCCCGGCGTTCCCTGCATAATTGCATCACCGCGCCGACATAACGTTCCGGAATAAGGATGCCCGCCTTGATAAAAGGTTCCTCCCCCTTTTTGATCTGGGTAGGTTCAGGGTAATACTGGGGATTATCGACCGTGATTATGGAATCGTCCGCCAAGGTAAACCGGTATCGGACGCTCGGCGCCGTCATGATAATAGACTGACCAAATTCTCTCTCAAGGCGCTCCTGCACGATTTCCAGGTGGAGCAGGCCCAGAAAGCCACAGCGAAATCCCTGGCCGAGGGCGGCGGAAGAGTCCTTTTCATACACCAGAGCAGCGTCGTTCAGCTTATACTTGGCCAGCGCATCCACCAGGGAAGGATAATCATCAGAGGAGATCGGGTATATGGAGGAAAAGACGACCGGCTTGGCCTCCTTGAACCCGGGGAGCGGATGGGGAGCCGGATGGGCATCCAGGGTGATGGTATCCCCAACCCGGGTATCGCCTACGGTCTTTATCCCGGAGATGATATACCCGACCGAGCCGGCAGAAAGTTCCTTTCTCCGTTCCTGGACAATCCGGGAAATGCCCACTTCTTCTACCTTGTACGCGGCTCCATTGGACATAAAGCGAATAACATCACCGGACCGGATTGCCCCGTCAAACACCCGGCAGTTGATAACAGCGCCCCGGAAGGGATCGTAATGGGCGTCGAATATGAGCGCGGAAAGCGGCTTTTCTCTACTCCCGGAAGGAGGCGGGATCTGTTCCACAATGGCTTCGAGAACATCTTCAATCCCTATCCCCTCTTTGGCTGAGCAAAGAATAACCTTATCTGCATCCAGTCCCAGCTCGTTTTCTATCTGCTCCTTAGTTCGCTCTATATCAGCGGAAGGGAGATCGATCTTGTTGATCACCGGAATGATAACCAGGTTGTGCTCCATGGCCGCGTAGAGATTGGCCAGGGTCTGCGCCTCCACGCCCTGGGAGGCATCTACCAAAAGGAGCACCCCTTCACAGGAGGCCAGAGCCCGCGACACCTCATAGGAGAAATCCACATGCCCCGGCGTATCAATAAGGTTGAGTTCAAACTCTTCTCCCTTCCGGCTGGTGTAAGGAAGCGTAACGGTCTGGCTTTTGATGGTGATACCCCGTTCCCGTTCGATGTCCATGGTGTCCAGCATCTGGTCGCGGAAATCCCTCAGCGAGACCAGGCCGGCGTGCTGAATGAGACGGTCGGCCAGAGTGGATTTACCGTGATCGATATGGGCAATGATACTGAAATTCCGAATCTGGGGCATAGTGTTTCAGACTTTCAACTATCAATTTTGATGAACTCGTAAAAGGTCCAAAATATCACGCAAAACCACCAAGGACACAAAATTTTCTTTGATAACAATTGTTATCTTCGCGGTCTTTGCGCCTTTGCGTGAGAAATTGACTTTTTACAAGACCATCAATTTTACAACGACAAGATAACATTTCAGTTCAAACTTGCAACAGGTAAGGTAGAGATTGTAGGCAAATGATAAGGGGTTTAATTTAGTCTTGAACCTAGACCATCTTTACCTTATACTCATTCCAACTGAAAGCAGGTTTATATCCATTAAAAACTCAATCGGGGAGGGGTATGCCATGGCGAAACTTCTACTAATCGATGATGAAGAAGGTATCAGAAAGATCCTGGGCATGTCGCTTAGAAGTGATGGATATGAAGTGGTAACTGCGGAGGATGGGCGGCAGGGCCTGGACCTGTTTCGGGAAGGCCGCTTTCCGATAGTGCTGACCGATCTAAAAATGCCTGAATTGGATGGCATAGAGGTTTTAAAGAGGATTAAAGAGATCGAACCCTCTGCCGAGGTAATCATTATTACCGGCCACGGGAACATGGAGGCTGCTGTGCAATCGCTTTATTTAGGCGCGTCTAATTTTGTCACTAAGCCGGTGAATGATCAAATCCTTTCTGCAGCCTTAAAAAAGGCCGAACAACGAGTGGAAATGGACCGGATGTTGCGGGACTGTACCCAAAACCTGGAGGCCATGGTAAAGGAAGTTGCCGAAGAAATAAGAAGGAGATATGAATTCGAAAGTAAACTTATACAGCGCTGGATCGAGGGAATTATTGCCACGGATAACGAGGGGAATATTGTAGTATTTAATCCTACCGCGGAAAATATCTTTGGGTACAGCCAGGATGAAGCCAAAAGTACAAAGAAGGCCAATGACATCTATCCTGAAAAGATAATGCAAAAGATTGCCGATGTCTTTTCCGGTAAAAAAGACAGAGGAGACGATATCTTTACCGAAGAACATACATCTATCCTAGGGAAAAACGGTGAACCAGTACCGGTGCGAATTTCAGGTGCGATACTCTATGAGGCCGACAAACCTATAGGGAGTGTTGGATTTTTCCAGGACTTGAGAGAGATTAAAGAATTACGGGAGGAATTTCTTCCTGAAGATGCATAGCAAGCGCATTCCCCGCTGCTTGCCAGCCAAGTCCCGCACAAGGGCGGACGGGGAGCTTCAATCTGACCGGGCCGGTTAGGAGTGGGGAGTATCTCTTAAGGTCAGCACAATGGCAACCAGAAACCCGGTTACGCTGCCAATACCAAAAGCATGCTTATGGTATTGTTCGATATTTTCAAAGACAGCCCAGTTAAGGTCAGGGTACAGATGGGCTATGGCGGATGAGCCTATCGGAATTACAAGGGCCACGATGACAAAAGCGATGACTTCCAGTATGAGAAGGTGTTTGCCGAAGGAGCGCATCACATTAATCCCATTTTCTAAGGATGCCATCCTGCCCACTGTAGTAACCATCCCTTTAAGCTCAGACGCCATTTCTTCTGCCATC
>JAQURM010000021.1 GCA_028715605.1 Desulfovibrionales bacterium | reverse complement strand
GCGCCGACTCTTTCATTACCTCCCCAAGCTGTCCGGTGAGATTGAGATTCCCTTTTCCTTTCATGGTGGTGACTTCGATATGGAGGACTTCTCCGCCCTCCTGGGTCCAGGCCAGGCCGGTTGCCAGTCCCATCTGGCTGGCCTCCTGCTCCGCTTCCGGCAGGTATTTCGGGACGCCCAGGTATTTATGCAGATTGGCGCGCGTTATGAGAAACGGCCCTTTTTCGCCTTCGGCCAGACGCCGGGCCGTCTTTCGGCATACAGACCCGATTTCTCTCTCCAGGTTTCGCAGACCGGCTTCCTTTGTATATTGTGAGATCATGTGAAGGATGGCGCTGTCGGCAATCTTTATTACATCCTTGCTGATTCCATTTTCTTTGAGCTGGCGGGGAAAAAGGTATTTTCTGGCGATAACCAGTTTTTCTTCGGACATATATCCGGGGAGTTCTATCACCTCCATCCGGTCTTTCAGGGCCGGAGGGATAGTATCCGTTACATTGGCCGTAGTGATAAACATAACCTTCGAAAGGTCAAAAGGCACGTTCAGATAATGATCGCTAAAGGAATAGTTCTGTTCCGGATCAAGAACCTCAAGCAGCGCCGCCGATGGGTCCCCCCTGAAGTCTGCGCCGATTTTATCTATCTCGTCCATCATGAAGATTGGATTATTGGTGCCCGCCGTGTTGATCCCCTGGATAATCCTGCCCGGGAGGGCCCCCACATACGTCCTCCTATGTCCGCGTATCTCGGCCTCATCACGCACTCCACCCAGGGAGATGCGCGCAAACTTCCGTCCCATAGCCTTGGCGATAGAACGTCCCAAGGAGGTTTTCCCGACGCCCGGCGGGCCGACAAAACAGAGTATAGGCCCCTTGCTCTCTTTGTTCAATTTTCGGACACTTAAGTATTCCAGTATCCGATCCTTGACCTTATACAGGCCATAATGGTCTGCATCCAGTACCTTCTGGGCTGCTTTTATATTAAGCTTATCTTTTGTTGTCTTACTCCAGGGCAGCTCGACCAGCCAGTCGAGATAAGTGCGAACTATAGAGGATTCCGCGGCATCCGGATGCATGAATTCGAAACGATTTAGTTGCTTAAGGGCCTCTTCCTCTACCCCCTGGGGCATCCCGGCCTTTTTTATCTTGGCCTTGAATTCTTCTATCTCCTTGCCCCGTTCGTCAATGTCTCCCAGCTCCTTTTTAATCGCCCGGAGCTGTTCCCGCAGAAAGTACTCCCGGTGCGTCTTGGACATTTCCTCTTTGGCCTCGGATTGTATCCTGGCCTGCACCACGGAGACCTCCAGTTCTTTGTTCAGATACTCGTTTACCTTTTGCAGTCTCTTTATCGGGTCAATAGTCTCCAAAATAATCTGCGCCGCCGCAGTCTTCAGGCGAAGATTGGATGCAACCAGGTCAGCCAGTTTGTCGGGCTCTTCTACGCTGTTTAAGATAGCCCCAATATCCGACGAAAATATCCCTTTTATAGACAAAAACTTTTCGCTTTGTTCCCGCACATTGCGCATAAGGGCTTCGAGTTCAACAGAGATTTCCGCCGGCCCTTTTTCTTCAATTACCGCCAGTTTGACCATATAATAAGGCTTTTCCCGCACATATTTTAATATCTTCGCCCGGGAAAGGGCCTGCACAAGTATCTTTTGACGGCCGTCCGGCAGCTTAAGGGAGCGCAGGATTATGGCTACAATGCCCATTTTATATAATCCGTCCGGCCCCGGATCATCTTCCATCTGGTCTTTCTGCGTTACCAATACAATGAGGCGCTTTTCCTCCAATGCCTTATTCACGGCGTTGATCGAGGTCTCCCGTCCCACAAATAGCGGCAACATCATCGAAGGTAAAATAACCACATCCCGCACGGGCATAAGCGGCAATGAATCCGGTATCTTAATCTCTTCCTGGTCTTTGGTGTCGCCGAATCCAATCAGACTTTCGTTAATATCCACCATCAGTTTCTCCGCATTAAATCTATAATGACCGCATCTTAACAAAAAACCCCTTGAAGTCAAGCAAGGTGTCCATAACCCATTCCTGGCTTGACATTTGCAGGGCCTCCTTGCTATATTGAAGCTCCCCGCAGCAAGCTGCGGGGAATCTCCGTATGTAAGGTAAAAAGCATAGTATTCGCTCGCTATGCATGTTCACCACATTATGAAAAAGTCTGAGAGGACGTCAACTGAAAGCCGTATGTCCCCCAAGATAAAATTCATTTTTATTACCGGCGGGGTACTATCTTCCCTCGGCAAGGGCCTGGCCGCTGCCTCCATCGGAGCGCTCCTTGAAAGCCGCGGTCTCAGGATAACCATCCAGAAGCTGGATCCCTATATCAACGTTGATCCCGGCACCATGAATCCCTTCCAGCATGGTGAGGTTTTCGTCACAGATGACGGAGCCGAGACAGACCTCGATCTGGGCCATTACGAACGCTACACCCGCGCCAGACTCGATCATAACAGCAACTATACCACCGGACGAATCTATTATTCAGTAATCACCAAGGAACGCCGGGGTGAGTACCTGGGAGGCACCGTACAGGTTATACCCCATATTACGGATGAAATTAAGCAAAGTATATTGGCGGTCGCCCATGACGTAGACGTGGTCATCGTCGAGATCGGAGGCACCGTAGGTGATATAGAAGGCCTGCCCTTTCTGGAGGCCATCCGGCAATTTAAGCAGGATGTGGGAAAGGAAAATGTGCTTTATATACACCTTACTTATGTCCCTTATATCAAAGCCGCCGGTGAAGTCAAGACCAAACCCACCCAGCATAGCGTAAAGGAACTGCGTGAAATAGGTATTCAACCGGACATCCTCCTCTGCCGTACCGAGCAGTTTCTAACCGGGGATCTCAAGGCCAAGATAGCCCTTTTCTGTAATGTAGAGGAAGATGCGGTAATAACCGCCAAAGATGTAGAAAGCATCTACGAGGTGCCGTGTGTCTTTCACAAGGAAGGTCTTGACGACAAGATAATAGAAAAGTTGAATATCTGGACCAGGGCCCCGCGGTTAAAAGATTGGGAGGACTTGGTCCATAGACTAAAACACCCGGAATTTACGGTGCGCATTGCTATTGTGGGTAAATATGTCGGCCTCAAAGAGTCATACAAGAGTTTAAATGAGGCCCTGGTTCATGGCGGGGTGGCCAATCGCGCCGGCGTAGAGCTGGTTTATATACGTTCGGATGAAGTAGGTGAAGACGACCTAAAAGATTCGCTGGCGGAGGTAGATGGGATATTGGTTCCGGGAGGATTTGGCGCACGCGGCATAGAAGGTAAGATCGCCGCCATCCGTTACGCCCGGGAGAATAAGATTCCTTTTTTTGGTATATGCCTCGGGATGCAGCTTGCGGTGGTGGAATTTGCCCGCAACGCCGCCGGCCTTTCCGGGGCGCACAGTACAGAATTTGATACCGAGACCCCCTATCCGATCATCTATCTGATGAAGGAATGGTACGACTTCCGCACCCGGCAGGTTCAGGTCCGGGATGAAGGCAGTCAGAAGGGGGGGACCATGCGTCTGGGGGCCTACCCCTGCCGCCTGGCCAATGATTCTCTGGCCTTTGCCGCCTACCACACCGGGGAAATTTCCGAGCGCCATCGTCACCGTTATGAGTTCAATAATCTGTACCGGGAAGTCCTGGAAAAGACCGGCATGAGGATAACCGGCCTTTCACCGGATGGAGAACTGGTTGAAATAATAGAGATTCCTGACCATCCATGGTTTCTGGCCTGTCAGTTTCACCCGGAATTCAAGTCACGCCCCATGTCCCCCCACCCGCTGTTCGGGGCCTTTATCAAGGCCGCATTAGAACAGAGGCAGGTGGTGGCCGAACGACAAAGAAAAGTTGTTGGAAAATGATACCGGAACTGGCTATTGGACCGATTAAGGTAGGAGGCGTCAACCCCCCCCTGTTAATTGGAGGGCCATGTGTTTTAGAGTCAGAAGAGTCTGCCCTGCATATAGCCGATACCTTGCAAGAAAGCGCCCATCGCCATGGTTTTTCTTACATATTCAAGGCGTCTTATGATAAGGCGAACCGCACCTCGCTGCATTCTTATAGAGGGCCTGGTTTAGAAAAGGGTCTGGAAATGCTGGCCAGGATCAAAAATAGGGCGGGGGTTTTGATCCTTTCCGATGTGCATAGCCGCGCGGAAGTAGCCCCTGCTGCTGAAGTATTAGACGTCCTCCAGATTCCCGCTTTTCTCTGCCGGCAGACAGACCTGGTGCTGGAAGCGGCGGCTACCATGAAACCCCTAAATATTAAAAAAGGGCAGTTTCTGGCCCCATGGGACATCGGGCAGATAGTAGAAAAAGCTAAATCCACCGGTAACTCGCGCATCTTGCTTACAGAGAGAGGGACTTCATTCGGCTATAATAACCTGGTGGTGGATATGCGCTCTCTGGTTATCATGCATCAGTGTGGCCTGCCGGTCATCTTTGACGCCACACATAGTGTACAGCTTCCTGGCGGAGGCGGCGCATGCTCCGGCGGTCAAAGGGAGTTTATTCCTCATTTGTGCCGGGCGGCCCTGGCCGTAGGGGTGGAGGGCATATTTATGGAGGTGCATGCGGACCCTGACCGGGCCCTGTGCGACGGCCCTAATTCCTGGCCCTTGGATAAGGTGGATGAATTACTGGCAGGGCTTATGCGGATATATAACGCTATGCGAGATCTCAGATTTGAAATTTGAGATGAAAACGGAGATTTCAAAGAGGCTTTCGGATAAGGCGAGACAGGTCAAGATCTTGCTTCTGGATGTGGATGGCGTCTTGACCGATGGGAGGATTACCTATAACGACCGCGGTGAAGAGATAAAATCCTTCCATGTACGCGATGGTCTTGGCATAAAGTTGCTACAGCGGTGTGGAATAGAAGTGGCCATTCTGACCAGCCGAATCTCTGAGGCGCTGCTCCATCGGTGCAGGGAACTCAAGATTGAGACTGTACTGCAGGGTATGGAGCCCAAATTAGCCGCCTATGAATGGCTTCTCCATAATAAAGGATTGGTGGACAGCCAGGTAGCTTATATCGGCGATGATTGGGTCGACATACAGATATTGAAGCGCGCCGGATTGCCTGTAGCAGTGAAAAATGCCGACAAAGGAGTAATGGCATGCGTTGACTACGTAACTCAACAAGATGGGGGCCAGGGAGCGGTACGAGAGGTATGCGAGTTGATTTTAGAGGCTAAGGGGCTTAAGAAAAAAGCGCTGGCGGCTTTTACTTAGTGTTCATCCGGAAACTACTGTTTCCGGCCTACGGTCGGCCTAAGGCCGGATTTACGCTTTTAGCTCTGGACTTTCAGCAGTCAGCATGTTTGTTATCCGTTAACCGTTGTCCGACATTTTCTTCCGGTAAACGGTCAACAGTGAACGGTGAACCGGCTTCATGCCGATAGCTGAGTGCTGAAAGCACATCCGGAATTTTTGGTATAGAGGGGTAAAAAAGCATAAAGTTGACCGCTAAAAGGCTATCATGGGCTGTGTTGGCCACTGTACTTATTCTGGCAATCGGATTTTTTTTAATGTGGCCACGGACCCGGCGAGCGTATTACCCTCCAGACATGCCTAAATGGTTTCTTAACTCGGAACAAAGGGATGCCGATCTTAAAATGGAGGACGTTGAGTATACAAATAATCGGGATGGAAGGGATGAATGGGTACTCTATGCCAGGTTTGCCCGGTACTTTAAAGGGGAAGAAGAGGTTCTGTTGGATAGCGTGCGGACAAATTTTTTCTTAAAGAGCGGCAAGACGGTAACCGTATCCGGTGAACACGGCACCTACGATACTCAATCTAAGGACATCGACCTTTGGGGCCACGTTTCAGCGATAGATTCGGACGGAGGACGTTTTTACAGCAATGCTATCACCTATAATAGCAAAGAGCGTGTGCTCCGCACACCGGAAGAAGTAACCGTCCTCGGTTCAAAGCTTGACCTGAAAGGTACGGGTTTGCTTTATGAACTGAATACCGGTAAGATGTCTATACTCAAGGAAGTACAGGTGGTTACGCAAAGAAAATTAAATTAGGACGCAGATTTTCGCCGATACCCGCAGAAAATTATTTTCTATATTCGAAATCTTGACAATCTGCGTCCAAAAAAGGAAATTCCTAAGCTATAAACGTATACAAGAAGGGAATCTATGGATTTAAAAGGTTGTTTTCTTCTTTTTAAAATGTTTTTAGTGTGCACCCTGGCATTATCCCTGAGTACGGCTTCGTATGCCACGGAGACCCCGAATCGAAAGGCCGTACCTATACATATTAAGGCCACCCGTCTGGATTCATACAATAAAGAAAATAAAATTATATTTACCGGTGATGTTATAGCTAAAAAGGCCGAATTGACTATCTATGCCGACCAGATGACTGTCTTTTACCGCAAGGCCGAGGGAAAAGAGGGCGGCCAGGGAGAAGGTGGAGACCAAGTGGAAAAGATTTTTGCCAAGGGACATGTCAAAATTACAAAAGGCAAACGTATTGCCACTGGCGACGAAGCGGTTTATTATGAGGCCGAACAGAATGTTATCCTGACCGGTGACCCAAAGGTCTGGGAAGGTAACAGCATGATTAAGGGCAGCAAGATTACCGTCTTCCTGGACGAAGACCGCAGTATAGTAGAAAGCCGGGAAGAAAATAGAGTTGAGGCTATAGTTTACCCGGAAAAATGATGCAAAGGTTGATTTATGGGCACCCTTGTCGCTAATAACCTGGTCAAATCTTACCGCCAGCGCCGGGTCGTGGATCACGTCAGTATCAGGGTCGAATCCGGCTCAATAATCGGCCTGCTTGGACCCAATGGAGCAGGGAAGACAACGACTTTCTACATGATTGCGGGTCTGATCAAGCCGGATGAAGGGCAGGTAGTTTTGAATGGCGAAGACTTGACCCAGTATCCCATGTATCAGAGGGCCCGTCGCGGCATCACCTACCTGGCACAGGAACCGTCTGTCTTTCGTAAGCTTACAGTTGAGGAAAACATATTAGCTGTGCTGGAAACGATGAAGCTGCCCCAGGAGGAAAGAAGGGCCCGCTTAAGAAGCCTGTTGGAAGAGCTAAAAATCGAACATCTGGCCAGGCACAAAGCCTACTCACTTTCCGGTGGAGAGCGGAGGCGGCTTGAGATACTGCGCGCGCTGGCTATTCAGCCATCGTTTATTTTACTTGACGAACCATTCGCGGGCATAGATCCCTTGGCCGTTTCGGATTTGCAGGCCATCGTCCGGCAACTTAAAGAAAAGGGTCTGGGCATACTCATCTCTGATCACAATGTACGGGAAACATTGTCTGTTTGTGACTGGGCCTATATCCTGACCGAAGGAAGGATTCTGGAGGCCGGGGATTCGCAGCATATCGCTGCCAGTGAGGTGGCGCGCAAGATTTATCTGGGCGAACAATTTACGCTGTGATAAATGAGTTTAAAGTGTCACTCATCACTGGTCATTGGTTAACTTGGAGTATGAAATAGTTTGACCAGTGACAAATGACTATTGACTAATGACATTTGCTATTGTCATTTGGATTTGTTTGAACTTGGGATTTTGACATTTGAAATTCCAGACAGACTTTTTCGATTTTGGCTTATCCAGGTCGGGGATCTAACGTGGTTTTAGAACTCAAACAACAGTTAAAGCTTACCCAACAATTGGTGATGACCCCGCAATTGCAGCAGGCCATCAAGATGTTGCAATTGTCCCGGCTGGAACTGTTGGATAGCATCTACCAGGAATTGGAGGCTAATCCGGTACTGGAAGAAGGACCAGAGGAGGACGCCGAGGATTCCCTCGCACCCTCCGAAGCAACTTCAAATGAGGAGATAAGTGTTCAAGACAGAGTGCTACCTGAAGTGATGGATAGCCAGCGAGCCATGGAAGAACTTAACTGGGAAGATTATATTGATGAATATAACACCAGTAGCGGCGGCTATTCCGCCTATTCATTTGAGGAGAAAGAATCAACTTCTTTTGAGGCCACGTTAAGTCGAAAACCCTCCCTATCCTCGCACCTCATGTGGCAGTTTATTCTGTCACCTTGTACAGAGGAAGAAAAAATTGTCGGTGAGTTGATTATCGGCAACCTGGATGCTGATGGTTATCTTAATGCCTCCCTCTCAGAGATTGCGGCTACTGCACATGTCCCTGAAGAGCTGGTCTTAGAAGTCCTTAAAAAGATTCAAGGGCTTGACCCGGTCGGAGTTGCCGCCCGTGACCTTAAAGAATGTCTGTTGATACAGACCCGGCATCTGGGATTAGAGGACACGTTAGTCGAGACCATCATATCTAACCATATCCATCAACTAGAGGTCAAAAACTACCAGGCCATCGCCAAGGAGACAGGAGCTTCTTTGGCCGATGTTATCAAGGCCGTGGAGGTGATAACCCGGCTGGAGCCAAAGCCGGGACGGGCTTACAATGGCGAAGAGACACACTATATCAGCCCGGACATCTACGTCTATAAGGTGGGAGATGAGTTTGTTATCGTCTTGAATGACGAGGGACTGCCGAGGTTGCGGGTAAGTCCATTTTATCGGGGCATCTTGAACCAATCATCGGATGGTGCCGCCCCGGTCAAGGACTATATCCAGGGCAAATTGAGGTCCGCGGTCTGGCTGATCCGAAGCATTCATCAGAGACAGCGCACCATCTATAAGGTAACCGAGAGTATCGTCAAGTTTCAGCGGGAATTTTTGGAAAAGGGCATAGCTTATTTAAAACCGCTTATACTAAAGGACGTGGCTGAGGATGTGGAAATGCACGAGTCAACCGTAAGCAGGGTGACCACGAATAAATATGTTCATACCCCTCAGGGCTTGTTGGAGCTTAAATTCTTTTTCAATACCGGGATCAGTTGTGCACATGGAGAAGTTATGGCTTCAGAAGCGGTAAAAGATAAGATTCGACGTCTGGTCCAATCCGAGAATTCAAGTCATCCGTATAGCGATAAGGAAATTGCCAATATGCTGAATAAAAATGATATTAATATTGCGCGGCGAACAATAGCCAAGTATAGGGAAGTGATGGGAATCCTCCCATCCAACCAGAGAAAAAAATTCGCACAATAGCAGTCAGCTCGCCACAATACCGGCGAATCTTCGACGCTCAGCTTTCAGCAGTCAGCAAAAACCGCATGGCTGATAGCTGAAAGCTGAAAGCGCGAAGCCGGAAATAGTTGTTTCCGGATGAGCGCAAAATTGGTTAATCTGTAAAAAGTCAAAATCTTGGACGGCACAGTAAAAAGTTCCAGTTGCAAGGCGCGCAAATCCTGAGGAATGAGGCGTAGTTGTAACTACGCCGCAGTGACGAAGGATGCCGCGCAACGCAGCAAATGGACTTTTTACGAAGCCGTCAAATTTGAATTCAGCCACACGGAGGATTAATCTATGCAAATTTCGGTGACTTTCAGGCACATGGAACCATCAGAGGTTTTACGCAATTACGCTATTGAACGGGTGAAAAAAGTTAAAAAGTTTTTAGAGGGATTTGCCGAGGCCAATGTAACTCTTTCTATCGAGAAGTTTAGACATATAGCCGAGGTAAATATCCTGGCCAATGGAACAAAAATAGTAGGCCAGGAAGAAACCAACGATATGTACTCGGCCATTGATCTGGTCATGGATAAAATAGAAAAGCAGGTCAAAAGGCACCGGGAAAAGGTAAAAGATAAAAAGTCTGTATCCAATACCAGGCCCCCCCGGACCGTGGGCATAAATATCTTGAGTTACGACCGCTCCGAAGGAAAAAACGCCCCCAGAATAATAAAAAGCGAGAGATACCTGGCCAAGCCCATGTACCTGGATGAAGCAGTAATGCAGCTCGACGTCTTAGATAACGAGTTTCTGGTCTTTACTAACGCCGAATCAGAAACCATTAATGTCATTTATAAACGCAAAGATGGTGACTATGGGCTTATTGAGCCGGAGCCAAAATAGTTTTCGTCCGGAAATCAATGCCTCCGGACGAAGCAGTCGGCATGTTTGTTATCCGTTATCCGTCAACCGTTGTCCGACATTTTCTTTCGGTAAACGGTCAACAGTGAACGGTGAACCGGCTTCATGCTGATAGCTGACAGCTCATCCGGAATTTTTTGGTTTCCGGATGAAAACTGAATCAAGAGAGACACCAATATGCAAATCAGCGAGTTAATATCTTCGGATCATATAATAACCAACCTTAGAGCTAATTCCAAGCAAGATGCCCTGGTAGAACTGGCGGAAGTGCTTGTACGTAAAAATAAGATACTGGATAAAGAGACCGTGGTCTCCATTTTGCTGGAAAGGGAAAAGTTGGGTAGCACCGGAATAGGAGATGGAGTAGCCATACCCCACGGCAAGTTAAAGGGCCTGGACCGGGTTATCATATCCCTGGGGCGCAGTCTTTCCGGTGTGCCTTTTGATTCTGTCGATGGAAAACCCGTGCGGCTCCTTTTTCTACTTCTAGCCCCGGAGGAATCGGCCGGCCTGTATCTGCGGATTCTGGCCAAGCTTTCGCGTTTTTTAAAGAATCCCGTCTCTAAGGAAAAATTGCTGGGTGCAAAATCGGCAGAAGAAATGGCCGAGATCATTAAGAGCGAGGGCGAAGAAATTTAATGAGTTGGTGTGTATGTTAAATCCGGTCCAGGTTGTTATCATTACAGGACTTTCCGGATCCGGCAAAAGCACCGCGCTTCGCGCCTTTGAGGATCTTGGTTATTATTGTGTTGATAACCTCCCGGTTGTCCTTCTTCCCCAGTTCTTGCACATCCAGAAACCCGCCCCCGGCCAAACTGTCCGGGCGGCGCTGGTAATGGATATGCGCGAACAGGATTTTCTGAAAGAGTATGCCGCTATCTTTGCTGACCTTAAAAAAGAGGGCTTTAAATTAGAGATACTTTTCCTCGAGTCTTCAGACGATGTACTGTTAAGAAGATTCAGCCAGACCAGGCGACACCATCCTTTGATCCCTTCTCCGGTAACGACAGTTATGGATGCCATCGCCCTGGAACGGAGGCAATTAGCCCTTCTAAAAGAAGAGGCAGACCGGGTCTTAGATACGAGTTTCTATAATCTCCATCAACTTCGTGGGGCTATTGGCAGTCTGTATGGCTCCCGCGTTGATCTCAATCGTCTGCTCGTTAATCTCCTTTCCTTCGGCTTTAAATATGGCGTCCCCGGCGAGGCAGACATGGTCTTTGATGTGCGTTTTTTGCCTAACCCTTTCTTTGTGCCGAATTTAAAGGAGCTTGACGGGACAAGCCCGCAAGCCAAGGACTACGTCCTAAAAGACCAGACCACACAGACTTTTTTAAGCAAGGTCTCCGAGTTATTGTTCTTTCTTATCCCCTTTTTTAAAAGAGAAGGTAAAATGTACCTTACTATAGCCACCGGTTGTACAGGCGGCAGACACCGCTCGGTGACGGTCACAGAGGAATTAAAGAATATTCTTACGGAGAAGGGCTACGAGGTTGTAGTCCATCATCGGGATATTCTACTGGGCTGATTTTACGGGGGTGACGATGGTCGGTATAGTTTTGGCTACACATGGCAAGCTGGCAGAAGAATTAGTTAAGGTATCTGAATTCATCGTGGGACGGATGGAACAGGTTACAGCCGTGTCCATAGATCCGACACAAGATGTAGAGATGTTGCGTAAGGAAATCCAAAAAGCTATTAAAAGAGTGGATAGTACTAACGGCGTTCTCATTTTGACGGACATGTTTGGAGGAACCCCGTCCAATATCAGCCTTTCCTTTCTGGAAGAAGGGAAGATTGACGTCGTCACCGGTGTTAATCTGCCTATGCTGATGAGGTTGACCCATTCTCGTGAAAAATTAACCCTGGCTGAGGTAGCTGAACAGGCTAAATCTTACGGCCGCAAAGGCATCTCTCAAGCCAGCGAAGTACTCAAGAAATAACGGTCTCGTAGAAAGTAAAATTTTACCACAGAGGTCGCCGAGGATGCTGAGATAACACATTAAATGTTTTACAGTTTTTCTCTGCGGACTCTGCGTGCTCAGCGGTGAAAATGTCCGAGGTCACCTCTCACAAGACTTGCTGTAAGATCATCCGGATGACTGAAGATGATCTACCTGAGATTATGCTCATTGAAAAAGCCTGCTTCCCTGCTCCTTGGACCAAACAAGCCTTCCGTGACGAATTAGTCTGTCCTTTTTCTTATCCTTACGTGGCAAAAGTCAGAAATATTCATCCCTCCCCTGTCCTGGGATATATCTGTTTTTGGATAGTCCTGGATGAACTCCATTTGCTTAACCTGGCCGTTCATCCGGCCCAACGCCGGCAAGGAATCGGCCGAGAACTACTTTCCTTTGCGCTTAAGATGGGAAAAACGGCGGGTACAAAGTTCGCCACCCTGGAGGTCAGACCATCCAATGTTGCAGCCATAACTCTTTATAAAGATGCAGGATTCATTCCGGTAGGCCAAAGGCCGGGATATTATTCAGATAGCCATGAAGATGCAGTTATCATGGAGTATGACTTTCTTAAAAAGGTGCCGGATACGAAAGATATAAGTTGACTTAACTAGTCAGATTTTTTAATATTTTTATATTAGTTTAGCTGTTTGAAAAGTATTCTAAAATCCCTCCAACCTCCCTTTTTCAAAGGGAGGAGAAACATTTCCCCCTTTGAAAAAGGGGGACTAAGGGGGATTCTTGAGGCACCGTTTTCTGGATGACTAGTTTTTTTTCAAGCAGCTAAAGTGTCACATACTTTTTTATGTGCTCTGTGGTTAATCTTTGACAATACTCTAAACATCGAAGGGGGAAAATATGCCTATTAAAGTAGCCATTAACGGATTTGGTAGAATAGGTCGATTCTTATTACGTATTATTGCCCAACGGCAGGAGAAAGACATAGAGGTAGTAGCCATAAACAGCCGGGCTGATTCTTCAGTCCTGGCTCATCTGCTAAGATACGACTCGGTACATGGCCCGTTTAGCGGCGTTGTGGAGGCAAAGGCCCATGCCCTGACCGTCAATGGCAAAGAAGTCGCTATTACCGGGATTACCGATGACCTGTCCCGCCTGCCATGGCGTGACCTTGGAGTGGATATCGTCCTTGAATCTACGGGTAAATTTAGAGATAAGGAATCGAACCTGAAACACTTACAGGCCGGAGCGCGGAAGGTCATAATTGGCGCGCCGGGCAAAAATGTAGATGCAACAATAGTCATGGGTGTAAATGAAGATAAATATCAGCCGGACAAACACCACATTATCTCTAATGCCTCCTGTACTACCAACTGCCTGGCGCCGGTGGCCAAGGTACTCCACGATGCCTTTGGCATTGAACATGGTCTAATGACTACGGTTCATTCTTATACCATGGATCAGCGCATTCTCGATGGCTCCCATAAAGATCTACGCCGGGCCCGTGCTGCCGGAATGTCTATAGTGCCGACTACCACAGGCGCGGCCGCAGCCGTAGCCAAAGTCATTCCAGAACTGGAAGGAAAGCTGGATGGCCTGTCCGTACGGGTCCCCACTCCTGACGTCTCATTGGTTGATCTGGTCGCCGAGATGTCCAGAGAGGTTAAAAAGGAAGATATTAACAATGCCTTTAAAGAAGTGGCACAGGGTAAGCTGAAGGGGATTTTAGCATATAACACGGAACCCCTAGTTTCTATTGACTATGCCAGTAGTCCTTACTCCGCCATCGTGGATGCCCCCTTAACCAATGTTATTGGTGGGCGGATGGCCAAGGTTATCGCCTGGTATGATAATGAAAGCGGCTTTTCCTATCGCATAGTTGATCTGGCGCTTTACATGGGCAAGTATCTTAACTAGTTTCCATCCGGAAACTGTCGTTTCCGGATCAAGCTTTCAGCCCTCAGCGATCAGCTCTCAGTTAAAAACTAGGATAAACAGTATGTTAAGCTGAATGCTGATAGCTGAAAGCTGACTGCTTATATAAAACTAAGAAGGGGGTTTTGTGTGAAATACATAAATGAGGTCGATATCAGGGGAAAACGCCTTTTAATCCGCGTGGATTTCAATGTCCCCTTAGACGAGCATGGCAATATAACCGATGACGTTCGCATTCGAAGTGTCTTGCCAACTATCAATCACGCCCTGGATGAACATGCCAAGGTCATCCTTACCTCACATATGGATCGGCCCAAGGGACAGGTGGTGGAAAAGCATCGACTTACGCCGGTTGGCAAGCGACTTTCCAGATTATTGCGCAAGGATGTAACCATGGCGCCGGACTGTATAGGTGAAGAGGTGAAGGCGCTTATTGCCAAAATGCAGCCCGGAGACATAATACTTCTCGAAAACTTACGATTTCACCCGGGTGAAGAAAAAAACGATCCTGAATTCGCAAAACAATTGGCTGAACTGGCAGACATCTATGTAAACGATGCCTTTGCCGTGACCCATCGGGCCCATGCCTCGGTAGTCGGTGTTACGGATTATTTTAAGGAATGCGTGGCCGGTTTTCTCATGAAAACGGAGATGGATTATTTCCATCGTTCCATGGAAGATCCGGCCAGGCCCCTGGTAGCGGTTATTGGCGGGGCAAAGGTGTCAGGTAAACTAACCGCCCTGGAAAATTTACTCTATAAAGTTGATAAGATGATCATCGGCGGGGCCATGGCCAATACATTTCTTAAAAGCGTTAACTGGAACGTCGGGAAATCAAAAGTAGAAGATGCCCTCCTGGATACCGCCAAGCATTTGCTCATGCTGGCCAAAGAAAAAGGGGTCAAGCTTTATCTCCCGGTTGACTGCGTAGTGGCCAACCGCCCTGACCCCAAGGCAGAGACGAAAATTACTACCGTTCAGGAGATCCCCCCTGACTGGTATGTAATGGACATCGGACCGGCAACCGGGACTCTCTTTTCTGAGGCCTTGCAAAATGCCAAAACCATTATCTGGAACGGACCTATGGGGGCCTTTGAGATGGATGCCTTTAGCCGCGGCACCATGTCCATGGTGCGGGCTATCGCCAACTCCTATGCCCTGACCATTGTCGGCGGCGGGGATACGGACGTAGCAGTGCACAGGGCCGGCGAGACAAATAATATTTCTTATATATCCACCGGCGGCGGGGCCTTCCTGGAACTCCTGGAAGGGAAAAAACTGCCGGGAATTGTCGCATTGGAGCGTTTCAACCGTAATATGGAGGACTGACAGATGCCCCGTAAACCCATAGTGGCCGGTAACTGGAAGATGTATAAAACCATCCCGGAGGCCGTAGCCCTGGGCAATACGCTAAGATCCGGGGCGTCCGGGATTTCGGATCGGGAAGTAGTCGTGGCCCCACCGTTTACCGCCCTTGCGGCTGTAGCCAGGGCGCTCGATGGCAGTGGAATCTCCCTTTCCGGCCAGAATACCTGCTGGGAGAATGAGGGGGCCTACACGGGAGAAGTCTCCCCTGCAATGTTGAAGGATGTCGGCTGTCGGTATGTTATCATCGGGCATTCCGAGCGCCGTCATATTTTTGGGGAGCGGGATGAGACGATTGCCCGGAAAATAAGGGCTGCCCTGGATGCCGGTCTTCAGCCTATTTTCTGTATCGGAGAAATCTTGGAAGAGAGAGAAACGGGAAAAACCCTAACCGTTCTCAGAAGGCAGGTTAAGGAAGGTCTTAAACTGATACAAGGCGCGGATATGGACAAGGTGGTCATTGCCTATGAACCCGTGTGGGCTATCGGCACGGGAAAAACCGCGACCAATGAGCAGGCCCAGGAGGCGCATTCCTTCATTCGCACACTGCTGGAAGGGCTGTTTGAGAAAAATATTGCGTCAGATTTGAGAATATTGTATGGTGGGAGCGTTAAAGCAGGGAATGTGGACGGTCTCATGGCCCAACCTGATATTGACGGTGTGTTGGTTGGGGGAGCTTCACTTGAGGCCGATTCTTTTTTACGCATCATTAAATTTGAGCGTTAGGGTCTAAAATGTATACGCTGGTTGTTGTGTTGCATATCCTGGTTTGTGTGTTTCTGATTGCCATCGTGCTCTTGCAGACGGGCAAGGGCGCCGATATCGGGGCGGTTTTCGGCGGGTCAAGCCAGACGCTTTTTGGGAGCGCCGGTCCAGGCACGTTTCTTAGCAAGCTTACAGCCATAGCGGCAGTTATTTTCATGGTGACTTCTCTGGGGTTGGCCTATCTAATCAGTCATCGCGAGGCCGCCTCAGTTGTAAAGGGCATACAATCGGAGCCTGCACCTCCGGCGCCATTACAGACGCAGCCGCCTGTGCCAGTACAGCCCCAGACTAAATAATAACGTTATATATGAGCCTTGCCGAAGTGGTGGAACTTGGTAGACACGCCATCTTGAGGGGGTGGTAGGCCATGCCTGTGCGGGTTCGAGTCCCGCCTTCGGCACCAAAGACCATAAAATCCCTGAGATTTTTAAGTCTCAGGGATTTTATTTTACAGCCGCATCATCTTGATTCGGTAATGTTACCTCTTTCTCACCCCAGGTTATCACATCCGGCACATAGAAAAGCTTAATGGCCTTATGCGCTTTCTTGTGTAGATACTCAAACAGGCCCTCGGCCAGTGTAACCCTGGTCATATCCGGGCCGCATTCCCAGGAAGCCAGACAGGACAATTCGACCAGATACCAGTCGCCCCTTGTTTCGTGGCGATAAAGCCCCCAGAGGAGTTTGGACTTCTCTCCCCCTTCTTTATCCTTTTCATACTCATAAAGCCTGAGAATCGGCCCGTAATTACGTTCAAATCCCTCGTCTTCAAGCGGAATAATGGCCGGAAAATGGAGAAAGGCCGAACCATCCCTCCGGGTTTTAAGATAAAATAACGGCCAGACCCGGGCAACGCTTTCTTCTTCTTTTTTCTCCGGCCAGACCGTAGTTTCTGACTTGTTAATAATTAAAAAACGGTAGGTAGTCTTTTCTGCCTTGTCCTCCTCCATATTCTCCTTAGAGTACTCATAAACCGGCCAGAGGAGAGAAAACTCGTAGCTGTCCGGCTTTTGTTTCTCCGAGAAAATGGGCCAGAACTTTTTGACGTTATAATCTTCGCTTTTTGCGTACTGGATAAATGGCCAGGGCATATCCCATTGCGTGTAGTCATTACGTCGGTCATGGTAGTAATTGAAAAAAGGCCAGAGGACTACTTTCTTATTCTCTATAGGCGATGTTTCTGAGATATAAAGCGGGAACAGCATCCACTTCGTCTTTGGCGCATCGGTATCCAGATCCTCCCTATAATTAAAGAAAAAAGGCCAGAGGAAAAAGGAGCGGTCATATTCACCCCTTTTTTTCTCATAACCGTAAAGCGGCCACAAGCGGAAGGCCTCTTCTTCGTCACCTTTGGTCCAGGAAAGTATCGGCCAGAGGATGGTCTTCTTTTTGTTACCCTCCCATCTGGCTGTTGAGTAGAGAGGCCAGAGAAAAAAGGTTATTTCATCCCTTCCAAACCGCTCTTTGAACTGGCCGTAGATAGGGAAAAGCCCGCCGTACGGTTCCCCCGTTTTGGTCTTGCCCCAGAAGACCGGAAAGAAGCCAAAGTCTTTTTTTTGTCCGTCTTCCGGCGTTTCCTTGAGGTTCTTATGGCCGGAAATAATCGGTATGAACTGGGTGTACTTTTCCTCCGGGGTAAGCCTGTACTTGCCAAGAGGATAGAGAAACTGCCATTCTTTAGTCTCTTTTTCGCGATCGTGATGATAAGAGAGAAGGGGTCTTACGGCCCACCCTTCTTCTTTGGAATTGGAATAGGAGCTATAGAAAGGGCCAACCGCATCTAATTCTTGTTTCGTCTCTTTCCGGTCTGCCTGGTGAAAAACAAGGGGAGAAAAATTGTCACGCCGGTCTTGCCCGTTGAAAGCGGCACAGCCCGTGCCAAGCAGGCTGAATATGATCCCTATAGCTAAGAAAAATCCCTTGCCCCACTCCACTAACGCAACACCGTTCCCACCACGGTCCCGAGGACGGTTACAGGCACCTGCTCCTGTATGCCGGTAGTGGCCTTGGTTACGCTTTTAACGGCCTTCTTGGTCTCATCATAAAGGCTGGGATCATTGACCAGTTTGCCGAGAGTGCCTTCGCCTTTATCCACCTTCTGGGCCACATTATGCAGTGTATCCACGGTATCTTTGGCCTTGTTATAGAGAGTTTCATCGTTGACTAATTTACCCAGTGTGCCCTCGCCTCTTTCTACCTTCTGGGCCACCTCGCTTAATGTCCCCATCGTCTCTTCTAAAGTACTGACTGTTTTTTCCGCCTTGTTATACAAGGTCTCATCTTTGACCAGCTTGCCCAGCGTACCCTTGCCGGCCTCTACGTCACCGGATATGTTTTTAAAAGAGGCCGAGGCATCGCGCAGATCAGCCATAAGGCCCTTAAAATTTGTCTGGTTTTCTTTATCACCCACAAATTTATTAAGGCCGGCAGCCACGGACTGGATATCATCCAGGGCCGGTTCCACCTTGACCAAAAGCTGGTCAAGGTCTGCAGCAGAAATGGTTTTGGCAATGGCGCCTTCAGGAGGGATATAAGCCTCTTCTCTCCCTTGCATTATTTCAATGAATTTGTCGCCCAGGACTCCCTTGGTGCGTACCATGGCCTTGGCATCTTTTCTGATCTTTACATGGGGCGAAATCACCATATCCACCCTGGCCTGACCATCTTTCAGGGTAACGTCTTTAACCCGCCCGATCTCTATCCCGGCCATTTCCACCGGACTGTCCTTTACTAACCCGGAGACGGAATCAAAGACCGCGGATACATGGTAGCCCTTCTCTCTGCCCAGATCAACCTTGCCGAGACGTATGCTCATGTAAGCCAAAATTACCAGACCTATCAGCACAAAGATGCCGACCTTAATCTCCGGACCAAAACCTTTTTTATCCATAAACAGTCCTCCTTGTCAGGAGCCAATAATTTTGTCCTCGGGAATCCCCTGCAGGAATCCCTGGACGATGGGGTTCTCAGAATTACGGAAACTCTCCGGGTCCCCGGTCTCTATAATCTTCCCCTTGTAGAGCATGGCTATCTTGCTTGCTATCTTAAACGTACTCTGAATATCATGGCTGATAACTACACAGGTGAGGTTAAGCCTTTTCTGTATGCCCAGAATAAGCTCGTCTATAGCCGCAGTCATTATGGGATCCAGACCGGTGGTCGGTTCATCAAACAAAATTATCTCCGGATCCATGGCAATAGCCCGGGCCAGCCCCACCCGCTTTTTCATACCCCCGGAAAGCTCTGAAGGATATTTGTCTTCAATCCCGGAGAGACCTACACCGGCCAGCTTGCCGGCAACTATCCGGGCTATTTCTTTTTTGCTCAGATCGGTATGCTCAGCCAGGGGGAAAGCTATATTTTGACCAACGGTCATAGAATCAAAAAGAGCTGCATCCTGGAACAACATGCCAAAGCGGCGCCGAATTTTATAGATATCTTTTTCCTTCAACTGCGTAATATCGACATCATCGATGAAGATATGCCCGGCATCCGGCCGGACAAGGCCGATAATATGCTTTAAGAGGACGCTCTTACCCCCGCCGCTCCGTCCGATGATGACGGTTGTCTCTCCCTTGTTTATCTCCAGGTTAATCCCGTCGAGCACCTTAAGCTTATTGAATGACTTATGTAAATCCACCAGCTTAATCATCGTGGACGCCTTCTTAGAAAAGCAGTGAGGTCAGTATGTAGTCTCCAACCAGTATGCTGACAGAGGACACGACTACGGACTCAGTAGTAGCCCGCCCCACCCCTTCCGCGCCGCCTCTGGTATGGTAACCCTTGTAACAACCGATTAACGTAAGAAGCAGCCCGAAACATAC
>JAQURM010000020.1 GCA_028715605.1 Desulfovibrionales bacterium | reverse complement strand
ACTCGATGGCGGCAGGGATAAAGCCGCTTCGCATATTCTCATAGGCCGTGCTGAGCAAATCCCTGGCCGCCTTATCCCGTCCGGTAGAAAACCAGCCTATCAGGTAAGACACGAGATATTCTCCTTTTATATGAATGAATCTCGAAATCAAGAAATCAGGAATAGAACAGTATTCTTCTTCATGAGTTCATGAGTTCCAAATTTAAGAATCATGCAGCATTTCAGGCCCTTGAAAGCTGGAGTGATCCAATGTTTTCAAACAGCTAAAATGTTACAAGGATTTTGGGAGATCTTTTTTAATGCTATCTCTTTCTCTGTGCCCTCTGTGGTTAAATCTGAAAAAAATTTGCCAGGTCTTTGTGCGTAGGATACCTGCTCCGCCCATAGCCGGTTACGCTCTTGGCCGCCATTCCGGCAGCGAAAAGGCCACACGGAATCAAGGGCTGCCCCATAAGAAGTCCGGCCAGAAAACCGGCATTATATACGTCGCCCGCCCCGGTGTTGTCCACTACCGGGACCTCTTCCGCCGGCACATTAAATTCCTCCTCGCGAGAGAGGACATACGACCCTTCTCTTCCCCGCTTGCAGACCAAAATAGAAGGCCCCATGGTCAAAAGCTCCCTGCAGCCAGCTTTGTAGCGCTTCCCGGTCAGTTTCTGTATCTCTCGATCCGTCAAAAAAAGGACAAAACTCTTATGGATGATGGGGAATATCTCTTTTAACCCCTTGCCGGCATAAATCTCTCCCGGATCGAAACTCAATCTCACCTGTGAAGGGAGATTTTCGGCTAATCTGATCTGGGATGAGAGCGATTTTTGCCCTACAAAAGAGGAAAAATGTAAAAATCTCGCCTTATTCGCGACGATTATGTCTTTCTTCCCTGTAGCCACCGTCTTATTTGTATTGGGAAAGACTATTATAGATCGATCTTCACGCTTATCTATAACGATGAGACAGGCCCCGCTTTTGCCCTGCCGCCGGATGTGGCAGGCATCAACTTTGCCAAGAGACTTTAGCAGCAAGTCTCCGGCCTCATCCTGACCTACCTTCCCGATAAATCCGGTTTTAAAACCCATCCGGGCCAGGGCAAAAATGGTGTTGGCGGCCGAACCGCCGCCGGAGGTCCTCTTCAATTTGCCGTATTTTTCTATCAGGGCTTTGATCCTGGGAAAGAGGCGCTCACTATAAAATATCTCCTGTCCGGGCTGCAAAGGAAGTTCGTGTGAAAGGATACTCAGACTATCTACGGAATAGATATAGTCCAGATTCAAGGCCCCAAAGCCGATCACGTCATACATAGGAGATGCCGATTGTTTGCGAGTGTACTAAAGCGTTTGTATCCGGAAACTGCTGTTTCCGTCTCCAGGCTTTAAGCGGTCAGCGATCAGCCGTCAGCATGTTTGTTATCCGTTAACCGTTGTCCGACATTTTATTTCGGTAAACGGTCAACAGTAAACGGTGAACCGGCTTCATGCTGATAGCTGAGTGCTGATTGCCCCATCCGTAATTTTTGGGTTTTCGGATGGGAACTAAACCATAATGAATTGTCATCTGAATTATATCAAACTCTTTTATTATTTTCCAACTATTCTGATTGATAGTGAAAAAGTTAAAAAACCCACATGGGGGGAGTAAATACTTGCACAATAATGCGGTCATCATTATAATCAGGACAACTTTTGCCGATAAATTGTAAAAAACAAAATGGACTCCCCCTTAATTGAATTAAAGCATGTCTATAAGTCTTACGAGCAAGACCTCACCGTCCTTGAAGACATTAATCTCCGTATAGGCAAGGGGGAATTTGTCTTTGTCAACGGGCCGAGCGGGGCGGGAAAGACGACACTGCTCAAGGTCATGCTATGCCTCGAGCGTTCCACCAAAGGCGAGGTCTGGGTAGATGGGATAAACCTCAAGCGCCTGGCCAATTACAAAATCCCGTATCTCAGACGACGGATGGGGATGGTCTTCCAGGATTTTAAATTGATAGAAAATCTGACCGTTTTTGAAAATGTGGCCCTGGCTATGGAGGTCTGCGGCGTAAAAAAATCGGTCATAGAGCATAAGGTCGATCAGGTCTTGAAAAGCCTGGGATTAGAAATAAAAAAACGCATATATCCACGCCGTCTCTCCGGGGGCGAACAACAACGGGTAGCCATTGCCCGGGCCGTGGTAAATGACCCTTTAGTGCTTTTAGCAGATGAACCGACCGGGAACCTGGATGCCGGACGCGCTGCGGATATCATGTCACTTTTTAATGAAATCAGCGCCCGCGGCACTACAGTCATCTTTGCTACGCACAACCAGGAATTGATTCGTTCCACGGCCAAAAGAGTGATCATTCTGGATCAAGGCAGGATCGTAACTTGAGCATCATTCCGTATATAATCCCCAGAACCTTCTCCAACATGCGGGGTAACTGGTTATCCCACTTAATGACCGCCCTGACTATAGCCTTTGTCGTCCTCATCTTCGGACTGTCAACCCTGATTTACTTCAACCTCCACCGCCTGGCGGAAAACTACAGCCGCGAGATACGCATCGTGACCTATATCGATCCGGCTCTCCCTCCTGAGGACATCGAAAATCTCAAGGCGAAAGTCCTTAAACTGCGTGGCGTGGCCAAGATACGATACATTACCAGTCAGGAAGGGTACCAAAGGCTTGTTCAACAATTTCAAGATGAGAAAGATATCCTGGCCGGCCTGGGCGAAGATTTTCTCCCCCCCACCCTGGAAATTGAGGTGACGGGGACCATGCATAATCTGGAACGCATCCGTCCGCTAGTTTCTGAGTTAACCTCCCTGCCCGGAATAACAGATGTATATTACGGGAAGGAATGGGTGGAAAGATTGCGTCAGGCAGCAGATTTTACCCGGCTTACAACCCTTGCTATCGGGGGCTTATTACTCCTCACCACCATATTTGTCGTCTCTAACACCATCAAGCTGACCATCTATCTGCGGCGTAATGAACTGGAAACCATGCGACTGGTCGGCGCTACCAACTTCTTCATCCGGGGGCCCTTTGTCCTGGAAGGTATGCTGCAGGGACTGGTGGGATCAGGGCTGGCTATGCTGGCTTTATTCGCACTCTTCGAGTTTTTAAAGACACAGGTCAACTTCCCCGGTTTTATACGATTCTTTAGCCCGATATTTTTACCTATACCCGTTGTAACCGGTATCATAGCGGGCAGTATAATTCTCTGCGCAACGGTGAGCGCATTTTCCCTGCGTCAGTTCTTACGGGTATGAAAGCGATAACCTTTATAACCATACCTCTCTTTGTTTTCTGTGCGCTAACTCCAGCCTTAGCCGGGGATAACCTGAAAACTAAATATGAACAGGAACGCCGGAACGTCGATAATATCCATACACAGATACAGGAGAGAAAAAAGGAGGCCTCCCGTCTTACAGAAAAGGAACAGGAGATTCTGTCTGCTCTGGGAAGACTTGAAGACTCTATAGACCGTCAAAATGCCCGCATGGAAGATTTGACCTGGAAGCTTAACCAGAAAAGGGGATATCTCGCGCAGGCGGAACAGCGCCTTAAGGAAACTGAAGAGGAGGCCCGCCATCTCAAAGAACAGGCCAGACACAGGGTAGTTTCTTATTATAAATTCGGCCCGGTAGGCCTTATGAATATGGTGTTTAGTTCACACTCCTTCCCGGATCTCCTGGCCCGTCAGGAAGCCCTCAGGTTTATGTTACGCAAAGATGGAGAGGCCATCTTCACATATCAGGCAAGTCTTAATGAGCTGTCTCAGATAAGGCAAGAAATACTGACTTCTAACCAGGCCTTACAACAAATGAAAGAAAAAGTACAAAATGAAGCCCTCCATCTTGAAAAATTGCGTCAGGAAAGGGCTGATCTATTGGCCGCGGTCTGCCGGAAGAAAAAAGCGTGTCTCCAGGATATCAGAGAGTTGCAAGAATCCGCAGAAAGACTCAATGCCACTATCCGGGCGCTACAGCGTAAAATGGAAGAAGGGGTCCGGCAAAAACCTGATACACAACTACGGCGGGGCTTTGCTGCCCAAAAGGGCAAGCTTGACCCGCCGGTAAAGGGCAAGGTAATCGGATTATTCGGCCGGGTAAGACGCAGCAAGTCCGGGGCTACTATCGTCCGCAATGGAATCGATATCCAGGCCCCTGCCGGCACGGAAATACATTCCATTTACACCGGACGGGTCATTTATGTTGGCAACTTAAGAGGATATGGTAATATAACAATCTTAGATCATGGGGACAAATACTACAGCCTTTATGCGCATGCCTCTGAATTCTTTAAGGAGGTCGGGGGCCTGGTGAAAAAAGGCGAAACCATCGGGTTGGTTGGCGCTGTAGGATATTTACTTGGAGAATGCTTATATTTCGAGATAAGAAACGGTGGAAAACCGGAAAATCCATTGTCGTGGATAGATGCAAGAAGGCTTACTTTTGACTAGATGGAGAGCTCACCGCAGAGAACGCAAAGAAAAGCATTTTTTGCCGTTTAAAGCCGTATTTTTCTGGCGCGCTCTGTGGTAAATAAATATACAGGACCCTAAGGAAGGAGATACTATGTCAATCAAGCTATCGCGAAAAAAAATCTGGCTGGGGGTAAGCTTCGTCCTTATTGTTGCGCTTTTTACCTGTTTATACAATGGGTTAATGGCCTCAGCCGCTACCAGGGAAGCCTACGAAAAGCTTAAATTGTTTTCCGATGTACTGGATATCGTCGAAAAAAATTATGTAGAAGAGGTCAAGACAGAAGACCTGATCTATGGATCCATCAAAGGCATGCTGGAAACCCTCGATCCCCACTCCTCCTTCATGACCCCCGATGACTTTAAGGAATTGCAGGTAGAAACCAAAGGGGTTTTTAGTGGAATTGGGATCGAGATAACATTAAAAGATGGCGTACTGACTGTTGTATCCCCTATTGAAGGGACGCCTGCATACAAGGCAGGGTTAAAGGCCGGGGATCGCATCCTGAAAATCGATGGGAAAACGACTAAAAATATGTCTTTGACAGAGGCGGTTAAAAAACTGCGCGGACCCAGGGGGACAAAAGTAACCATATCTATTCTCAGGGAAGGATGGGCAGAGGTTAAAGATTTTGCGCTTGTTCGTGACGTAATACCCATCCACAGCGTCAAGCATAAGACCATGGAAGAAGGTTACGGTTACGTGCGAATTATTAATTTCCAGGACAAAACCAGCCAGGACCTGAAGTCCGCCCTGGACGACCTTGAGCAACAAAATAAGCCTCTTAAGGGATTGATCCTGGACTTAAGAAACAATCCGGGCGGGCTCCTTGATCAGGCGGTAAAGGTGGCCGATGAATTTATAGAGGAAGGGATTGTTGTCTATACCGACGGCCGGATCAAAAGTCAAAATGTACGGTTTACCGCCCATGAAGGAGAAAAACCCCATCCTTATCCTATAATCGTTCTCGTCAATGAAGGCAGCGCCAGCGCCTCGGAAATTGTAGCCGGAGCGCTTCAAGATCATAAAAAAGCTATTATATTAGGGGCACAGACCTTTGGCAAGGGCTCAGTCCAGACCGTTATCCCGTTGGATGACGGCTCCGGCCTCCGCCTGACCACAGCCCGCTATTACACCCCAGGCGGCCGCTCCATTCAGGCCAAGGGCATTACCCCGGATATAATAGTGGCCAGCCAATTTAATCTACACGGCGAGGAAATGAAAAAAATAAAAATACTGCGTGAGAAGGACTTAGAGCACCATATAAAGAATGACCGGGAAGAGGCAGGGCCTGAAACACAGCCGGATATCGGGGAAGAGGTAGAAAAGCCGGATACGGATAAGGACAAAAAAGATGACAAAGCTGCCGGGGCAACTTTAGAAGAAGATATACAGCTCAACCGGGCATTACAAATCCTCAAGAGCTGGGAGATATTCTCTAAGGTAAAAGTGAATTAAAGGCGCCGGTCAGATTTGGCTTCACGTTCCGGTAACAGAAGAAAACGGCCTTCGGGTAAGGCCCGGAAAGAACGGGCTTTGTCCGGGGGCCTTTTCCGTTTACTGGGCATCCTCTTCATCCTGGCGGTCGCAGCGGGAATTGTATATTTAATTAAGACTGAAGCGCCTGAACAGTCTCCTGATAGAAAAGACATAGGAAAGCCGGGTATCATTTTTGAAGAGCCTGCCCCGCCGGAAAAAATCAAAGTAGCAGGCCGTGCCAGGCCGCTTTCCACGCCCGCGCTTCCACAGGTGGCCATCGTCATAGACGACCTGGGATATAATCCCCGTATAGACGCTGCTTTTATAAAACTGAATGCGCCTATTTCCTTTTCATTTTTGCCCTTCGGCCCGCACACCAAAGAGACAGCTACGCTTGCCCATAACTGCGGAAAGGACGTCCTGCTCCACCTCCCTATGGAGGCCGCTTCGTCTCCGGAATCCAAGATCGGCCCGGGGGCGCTTTTTTTGAACATGGATGGCGGCGCCATAGCTGCGCAGATACAGGCTGATATGGAGGTCGTTCCTTATGTAAAGGGAATCAACAACCACATGGGTTCAAGGTTTACAGCAGATGCAGGCAAAATGGAGATTGTCCTTAGAGAAATACAGAAAAAGGGCCTGTTTTATCTGGACAGCCGGACCACGCCACTCACCAAAGGCCTGTCCGTGGCCCGGTCAATGGGCGTCAGGAGTGCGGAACGGGATGTATTTCTGGATAACGAGCAGGAGCCGAATGCTGTGCGTGCACAGATCGCCCGCCTCATCTCTGAGGCCCGCACGCATGGATCAGCCATCGGCATCGGGCATCCGCATCCGGTGACCTATCAGGTCTTAAAAGAGGATCTGACGGCCTTAAAAAAACAGGTGGAAATTGTCCCGGTCTCCGAGCTGGCAGAATAGGAGAAAACAGCCATGAAGATTACTGCAACTGCGCCTATGCGGGTCGATCTGGCCGGCGGCACCCTGGACATATACCCGCTCTATGTCTTTGAAGGCGGCGCCTACACTGTAAATACGGCCATCGGCATCCGGAGCCGCGTGGTACTGGAAACGCGTAATGATCACAAAATCATCATATATTCTAAAGACCTGGATATGGAAATCTCTGTGCCGAATGTGGACAAACTGAGACCCGAAGGGCCATTAGACCTCATAACCCGCACCGTAAAATATTACCGGCCCGATGCCGGGCTGACTGTTACCACAGAAAATAACATACCCAAAGGATCGGGGCTGGGGGCCTCCTCCACCCTCCTTATGGCCTTAAGCCATGCCCTCATCCGTCTCTCCGGCCAAAGGCCGGATAAAGAGGAAGTGATCGACATTGGAGCAAACATCGAGGCCCAATCCATAAAAGTCCCCACCGGGAAACAGGATTACTACCCGGCCTCTTACGGCGGGATAAACGCCATCTGGTTCGGCATTGACGGCGTAAAGCGCTCGTCCATAGATGTCCCCAAAGGTTTCACCCAGGAACTGGAAGAACGCACGGTCCTCAGTTTCGTAGGCGCGCCGAGATTTTCCGGCGCCACGAATTGGAATATGATGAAGGCCTACATTGACAACCAGGGCCAGACCGTAGCCAACCTGCGCCGTATAAAGCAAACCGCCCTGAAGATGAAACAGGCATTGGAACAGGGAAGTTTCCCTGCCCTGGCGCAGCTCCTGCGTGAAGAATGGCAAGACCGTAAAAACCTGGCGCCGGGCGTAACCAATCCGCAGATAAACAACATTATGGCTGCCATCAAAAAAAAAGGGGCCTTGGCCGGCAAGCTCTGCGGGGCAGGCGGAGGCGGGTGTATGGTTACCCTTACCCGAAAGGGAGCGAAAGCCAGGGTAGAACGTTATTTACAAAAGGCGGGCATAGTGGTGCTGCCGTTTAAGATAGAAAGGCGTGGGGTAATTGTCTCCGGGACCGCCAAAACGCATGAATCAGACTAACATCAGCAGCTTGCTGACCACTTCTTCCGGATCGCGGCCCAGGATGCGGACCATAGGCTCTTTACCCACATCCCCGCAGTCGTAAATTATATCCGGTATCTTCTTGGCATCCTCCAGGGCTATATCTATTCCCCATCTCAGAGAAGCCCCTTCCTTATACTTAACATCGGGGGGCTCTTTCTGCCGGTCAAAAGAGGCCACACACCACTTCAATTGACGGCATTTCTTTATGATATCTTCCCCGAAACGAATATTCATGGCGGAACGATAGGCAGGGTCATGGCGCATGACGGCCAGGATAATACGGGCCATGTGATGGGAAGCCCCGAACCCTGGAGCGGCCAGCGTATCCACAGAATCCCCGATTCCGATAATCCGGCCCGGTATAGCGGCAACATCGCTTTCATCCTCAGCCAAAGGCAGGGCATAGCCGAGGTTGGACTGGACTTCGGGTATGAGATGTCGTACAGGCTGGCCGCCTTTAAGCGTTGCCACCGCCTTCTCCAGGGCGGTGATAACCTGATAGCGGGACATCTCTCTATCCACGTATGCATAAGGATTGGCCGGCCAGGCGCCCCTGCCGATCGGGAAAGAAGACCTTATGGCCAGGGTGACAAAGGACTTGGCCCTGGCTACAGCATCGACCAATTCATAACCCTGGGCCAGAAACGTAGCCAAGGCCGCGGAAAACGCGCAGCCGGTGCCGTGTTTATTTTCGCCCGGGACTCTTTCCGCCCGGAAATGATAAATGCCTTCACCGTCAAAAAGGACATCGACCGGATCGTCTGCAAGGTGCCCGCCCTTAATGAGGACATTGACCGGACCCAATCCGGCTATGGCACGAGCGGCCTTCTCCATGTCAGCGACTCTCTTCACCTTTAGCCCGCTCAAGACCTCGGCCTCAGCCAGGTTAGGCGTAACCACATAGGCCAGAGGAAGTAGCTCTGCCTTGAGGGCAGGGAGCGCCGCAGGTTCCATCAGCGCCTCACCGCCTCCGGCCAGGAGTACCGGATCCACGACAATTTTTCTTATTCGGCAGGATTTGAGCCGGGCGGCAACCGCCGAGATAATCCCGGCATTCGCCAGCATTCCGGTCTTTACGGCATCTGCGCCGATATCGGAGAGGATAGACTTCATCTGCGCGGCCACAAAGTCCGGAGGCACAGGATGGACGGCCTGTACCCCTCGTGTATTCTGGGCGGTCAGGGCGGTGATAACACTCAAGCCATATCCGCCAAGGACGGCAATCGTCTTCAGGTCGGCCTGGATGCCGGCGCCGCCGCCAGGATCGGATCCGGCTACGGTAAGAATTTGTTTCATTTCTTTCTCTTTGAGGATTGTTTCCTGATGGCCCGCTTATAGACCTTAATGGCGCAGTACTCACCGCACATGGTACAGGTCGGGCCGTGATAGGCCCCGCCTTCCTCGCGGTAGGCCTTAGCTTTCTCCGGATCAATAGAAAGGCTTATCTGCCCTTGCCAATCAAGGGCGCTACGGCTCCGGGCCATGCTTTCGTCCGCCTCCAGCGCCCCCGGGACCTTCTTGACAATATCGGCGGCATGAGCGGCAATCCGCGAGGCCACCACACCTTCTTTAACATCCTCCAGAGAGGGAAGCTTGAGATGCTCGGCAGGCGTAACATAACACAGAAAATCGGCTCCGGCCGCAGCCGCAATAGCGCCCCCAATGGCACCGGTGATATGGTCATAACCGGGGGCGATGTCGGTAACCAGAGGCCCCAGGACGTAAAACGGCGCGCCGAAACATAGCTTTTTCTGAAGAAGCACGTTCGCCGCAATCTGATCCATGGGCATGTGTCCGGGGCCTTCGATGATAACCTGGACGCCGGCATCCCAGGCCCTTCGGGTCAATTCTCCAAGAACCACCAGCTCCTGTATCTGACCGAGATCGGTAGCGTCGGACAGACATCCGGGTCGCAGTCCGTCGCCTAAGCTAAGGGTTACATCATAGGCCCTGGCGATGGCCAGAAGTTCATCAAAGTGCTCATAAAGCGGATTCTCTTTCTGATTATACTCCATCCATTCCAGGGTAAACGCCCCACCCCGGCTCACTACGCCCAGGATGCGCCCGGCCTTTTTTAACCGCGCCGCAGATTCCCGCGTAATCCCGCAGTGCACGGTCATAAAATCCACGCCTTCCTCGGCCTGCCGCTCGATCGTCTGCAGGATGTCCTTCACCCGCATGTCCACGATGGATTTCTTCCTCTTTTCCACCGTTTCCACCGCTGCCTGATAGATGGGCACAGTGCCCAGCGGCACCGGACAGTGTTTCAGTATCACCCGTCGGATCTCATCTATGGGCCCGCCGGTGCTCAGATCCATCACCGCATCGGCGCCCACGGAAAGGGCCACCTTTAGTTTCTTCAATTCATATTCGATATCCACGTGGTCTTTAGAAGTGCCGATATTGGCATTGATTTTGGTCTTAAGGCCCTGGCCAATGCCCACAAATCGCTTCAACTTGCGGTTTTTGTTGGCCGGTATGGCCATACAGCCGGAGGCGATGCCTTTGCAAATTTCCGCAGCAGCAACGCCTTCATCCTGGGCGCACCTTTTCATGGCCGGGGTAATCTTCCCCTGGACCGCCGTTTCTCTGAGAGTCATAGACATAATAAAAAAATCTCCCGGTTATGATATAAAGTTAGGTGACATGCATGATAACCGTCTCGTCCTTTTCTTGTCAATGATAAATGAAGTCTGGAGTTTTCTTGGGTGAACCTTTTATCTCTTCGCTTCACGGCTTGCGCAGTGACCCTTCCGGGGCTCGCAGGCGGGGAATACTTGCCCCTTCCAGCCTCTAAAGGGCTGGCTTTCCCCTTTCTGCTCGCCCTCGGTGAGTGCCCCACTGCTCCAGCAAGTTTCGCTTAGAGAGAAAGGGTTCCCTAAGATTCAAGAAAAGCCGGACTGTCAACGAAATCATAGTAGTTAGCAGCAAATAAAGTGGAGTGAAGGGATCAAGGGTATTTCTTTACTTTTTACGTTGGAATAACAGCCCGTAAAAATACTCGCTGGGAGCAAATTCTTTGGCGAGTTCATAGCCGTGCGCCCTGAAAAGGCTAATGGCCGTATCTTTCGGGATCCGGATATGCATGGGCGGCCCCATATCTGTCTTTTTTTCGTTCCAGTCAACCACGACAACATAGTGTTCAAGCCTTGAGATGCGCCTTATTTCTTTTAAAAAATCTTCCGGATTATGGAACTCATGAAGTACGGCTACGAGAAAGAAGATGTCCAGTATGTTATCTGCAACAGGGATATCATTTTCGGTCGAGTGTACAATGGTGATGTTGTCCAGACCCTTAGCCCGTTCCGCAAGGACGGAAAGCATTCCGGGTTCAATATCCACCGCAAAAACCTGACACTGCGGCGACTTCCGGGCCAGTGGTATAGTCAGATACCCGGTGCCGCAGCCGATATCTGCAATATTTGCCCCCTCCGGCAGATCAACCGCCTCTATAATCTTCTCCACCGGAAGCATCTCTTTTCTTTTTTCACTATCCAGCGCCGTCATGTGAGAGGGATCAAATTTTCTATTAGTCACTTCTCCGCTCCCTAACATAATTCGCGGTCTCAGGGAAAAGACTATCAGGTCAGAAGGATATTTCGCCCGGCTGTCTTGTCTATTTTATCTCCCACCGAGGCGCCGCAATAAGCGCACAGATATTCATACTTATCCCCTTCAGGCAGAACCAGGAGGAGCCGCTTCCGCACGGGGACAGCCTCTTTGCATTTAGGACAATAAAGCGCTGTAGCCTCAAACTGGTCGAAACTGCTACCTTGCATCGGAGGACAAAAATTAGAGTTCACGGTCTGACTCCCTGGGACTTATCTTGCATTTACAAGATATATAAATCGTTTCTCTAATCTGTCAAGGTTCCGGTCGCTCTCCCTGTTGATGATTCGATAGGAGCTATTCTAATCTTCCTTCTTGTCTGAGTCTGGTGATTAGATCTTTAATTTTAGGCAATGCCTCGATCGCTGCCTTTTCACCCTCAAGGATAGCCTCGTGCCTTTTTGAGAAATCACTCGAGGCTATGTACCCCACCTTCGGCGCTATCACTACATCTGCTCTTAAAAGCTGCGTGCAAGCAAGTCTAGAGTACATAATGCCTATCGATTGCAGTATGGTTTCTATTGTGCTTTCAGGCTGCTTCCCCCCGGCATCTGAGGATATATCCACGGCAATCACTATGTCAGCGCCAAGCCTTCTTGCCGCATCAACTGCGACCGGACTTACGACCCCTCCGTCTACATACATCCTGTCTGAGATTGACACCGGCCTGAAGATACCCGGTATTGAGCAGCTGGCCCTTACTGCCTGGCCGGTGTTCCCCCTGCCAAAGACAACCTCCTGTCCGCTCTGTATGTCTGTTGCCACCGCGTAAAAAGGGATCCTCAGTTTCTCTATAGGGGTATTATTAAACGTCTTATTTATGTAACCCTCAAGTCTTTCTCCCCTTATGAATCCATTGTCTGGGACAGTCAGATCGATTATATCCCCTTTTTCGACGGAAAAAGCTATCTTCTGCAGTTGATAGGCATTGTAGCCGTACGCGTAAAAACTCCCTACAAAACTGCCTGCGCTCGTTCCGACTATAAAATGAATCGGGATGTGATTGTTTTCTAAAATCTTAAGGACTCCTATATGGGCAAACCCCTTTGACGATCCGGATCCAAGTACCAGAGCTATTCGTGCCGGTTTCACCGGAGGTTGCACCTGTACAGGCGCACATGAAGCCACAACCAATATAAAGACCATAAATAAGCTGGTCAGGTATATCCTTGCCTTGTCCATAAGTTCTCGCCTCTTTGTTTGTACGTTCAACACAGTTTAAAGGGCTTTTTGTTTAGATATGATTATACCTTAACTGAAACGCCCTACGCTATAAATATTCCAACAATCGTTTCAGTTGAAAAATTGCACGCTGCGCCTGGTCCGTTTAGCAAATAGTCAAAATGAATAAGCTTGATCAGTTGCCCGGCTGTATGATATTTTTTCTAAAATCACAGGCCAGATAATAAATGGGACGTAAGGGAGGCCATACGATGATAAAATTCAATGGGATTAATCACCTGGCGATGGTCACCGGAGACATGGATAAGACCATCCGCTTCTGGAGAGATTTACTGGGCATGAGATTGGTGGCCGGGCTGGGGCGACCCGGCTACAGGCATTACTTTTTCCAGATCTCAGGAAACGATCTGATCGCATTTTTTGAGTGGCCCGGAGTCAAGCCTGTTGAGGAAAAAGATCACGGCCGACCGGTCACAGGTCCTGTCGTCTTTGACCATGTCTCCTTTGGCGTAGAAACCGGGGAAGACCTCTGGGAAATAAAAGATAGACTCGCTGCAGCCGATGTCTGGGTGACGGAGGTAATCGACCACGGCTTTTTCCACTCGATCTACGCCTTTGACCCCAACGGCATCCCCATTGAGTTCAGCCATAACGTAGAGGGTATAGATATTCGGAAGAATCCGGTGATGGCAGATTCCGCTCCCTCTGCTGTAACCCGGGAAGGCGCAGGGCCCCAACCTGATAAATGGCCACAGGCAGAAAGTCCGACTCCGCTGGCAGATCGCAGGGTCTATCCCGGCTATGGGAGCGAGCTATGGAATAGAAAAAACAGCCTTGAAAGCAAGGAATAAAGGTGGTAGTGTCACTAAAATTAGTCTAACTATCAGGATAAATATTGCCGCACGGGAGTATAACATGAATGATTTTTGTATTATCTGCCACGACCGTGAGGACCTGAGCGACTGGGTCCATCCGGTGTCAAAAGAGCGATACAAAATCTGCGGTTATTGTAAGAAAAGCATTATCGGCCTCTGTCAGCATTGCAGAGAACTCGTCTTTAAGACAGACCATTTTGGTTATGACGACTCAGGAAATATCATGTGCTCTAAATGTGTCCATATGGCCGAGCTTTCTGAAGACAGTTGTTCGAGATAAATCCTTTCTACCGGCGTTCAAAATATCGGTCTGCCCTGCATATGTTCAGCGCCATGATAGTGGCAGTTAATGCAAGGATGCATTGAATGTGAATGGGTATGACACTTACTGCAAAGGGTGTTCCAGTCAGTATTAGTGTTGGCGCTTACATCGGTAATGCCGCCATTAACCCCCTTCCGTACAAGGTAGCCGTAATTAGGCGAACCGTGCGGTTCATGGCAGTCCGTGCAAGTCAGGACATAGTTCTGATTGACGGCGCTATAAGGTGATTTCCTCTCATCCGTATCGAGCCGCTTCCAGCTATCTTGAATCCCGTGAACACTTTGAGACCAATCGATTTTTTTCACGGCCCTCCCCAGAGTAGTGCTCTCGATTGTATTAGTGGCATTGTGGCAATCGGTACAGAACGTTATGTAATCAGGAGTTTTTCCTGCCTGTATCGTCCGGTCATTACTGATCCCGTCGGGCTCTAGCTCACCCCCTGTTTTATTGTAATATTTTGGAGGTTGGTAATTTGCGCCATAAGAGCTCATGCGCTCAGAGGGATCATCATCACCCCAGAGACCGGTATGATGCGAAGGGCGGGAGATGGCCGTATATGAAGGATTCCCCGGGTACGCCTTATTTCTCCTGGCAATGTGGACATTATGGCAGCCGGAGCATGGGTTACTGTCAACAGGGAAGTCGGCAAAATTTATATGGCTGCCGCGGGCACCGGTGATGAAGTCATATATATCCTTCATATTATGATAAGAAGGGCTATAAAATGCGTCGAAGATATTATCAGGACTTGTAAGGCTTAGCGCCCCGCCAAAGGTATAGCTGTAACTGTAATTATTAAAGGCCGGATTTTGCAAAGAACCAGCCCCTGAATAATGGCAAAAGAAGCAGAGATTATCCCTCTGCCAGTACGGATTTGAAATGGCGCTCGTATTAAAGTTATTGGCAAATAGACACCATTTAGACGGCTCACCATCCACCGGTTCCGGCTCGTCCCCGTCTATACTGGCGTGTTGCTCATGGCAATGCGCACAATGTCCCCCGGCGTATTGGGCTATGCTCCTCCTGCTCACACCATAGGCGCTATCGCCGTGCGCCGAACTGGTATAAGGTCCGGCATGAAGATTATCAGCGAATAAAAAGACACAGATAACGAGCCATACCAAAATACGCTTCATTCAGTCCCCTAAACGTGGTCATGCTTATTACAATTTTAAGCAGATCGTGTCAATAAGCTTGCGGGAAAGCCTACATCTCTCTTGACAATAGCCTTGGGTTTCGATATATGGTGAACATACGTTCACCTGAACGTATGTTCACCATTTCGGGAAGATGATTTGCCAATACCCTGATAGCTGAACGATCACACCTTATGTAACGTCAAAAACCGGGGCGGAAGCAGTCCGCAAGCAGCATGAACAGACGTAAAGCACCTGAATCGAAAAAAATTATCCTCGAGGCGGCCGGCGAGGTCTTCGCCGAAAGGGGTTACTCAGGGACCACTATCCGGGAGGTCGCCCGGCGGGCCGATATAAGTATCGGGGGCATCTATATTTATTTTCAGAATAAGGAAGAACTTTATCTCGAACTCACGCGTGACCACATGGAAACCTTCCGGAAGCACACTGAGATGCTCAGCGATAAAGAACCTCTCGCCGCTCTAAAGGCCTTGATAGAATACCACCTGGATTACGCTATCAAAAATACCGGCCTGATCTCCATGCACATCAAAGAGTACGACCTGGAATTTAAAAAAAACCTCAAAAAGACCTTCTTTGACTCACAGCAACGGCTGGTCACGGGCATACTCAAAAAAGGGGTCATGCAAGGAATATTTAAAGATATCAACTGCGAAGAGACGGCAAAAGTTATACTTTTCAGCCTGAGGGGGGCCACTATGGATTATCTCTTCGGTCAGATCAGAGACTTAAAAAAATACGGCGAGTCTCTTTACCGGTTGATGCTAAACGGGATAAGGAGAGCGGCATGATCAGAGTAAAGTTTGCCTTCCTGGGACATGTATTAACCCTTCTGGCGGCGGTTCTGACATTTAACAGCCCGGCCGCAGCCCGGGAGTATTCACTCGACGACCTCTACCGCATTGCCCTGGAGCGCGCAGAACGGATAAAGATATCAGAGGAAGACCTCTATATCACAGAAAGAGGTAAAGACAAGGCCCTTGCCGTGCTGCTGCCCAGGCTTTCCGCCTTTGGGGATTACACGCGGTATAGCGATGACAAAACCTCGGCCTCAGGTTTCATCATCCAACCCGAAGATTCTACGTCATGGGGGTTAAGGCTCGACCAGACGTTATCTTTAAGCGGCCGGGAAGTCACCGCCTTTAAAATATCAAAGGAAAACATAGAAAAAAGCCGGCATGACCTTTATGCAGCGAAAGAGGAATATCTTTTTGGAGTCTCCTCGGCCTATTACGATGTCCTCAAGGCCCAAAAGGCCGCGGAGATCGCCAGGGCCAATGTAGAGAGGTTGACCACGCACAGGGATGCCGCCTCCATAAGGCTCAAGGTAGGCGAAGTAACCAAGACCGCCCTCCTCCGGGCAGAAGCAGAGTTATCCGGCGCGCAGTCGGAACGGGTAAAGGCAGAAAACAGTCTCAAGTTAGCAAAGGCGGTGCTGGCCCGGCAAGCGGGGATAAGCGAAGACTACGAGCTTAAAGAGTCCGGTGTCAAGGCCGAAACCTTCAAAGACCGTTCTCTCGTCTCACTAAAAGAAGAGGCCATCACCGAACGAGCAGAGGCGAAGTCTCTCGATCTCCAGAAGAAATTGGCAGAAGAGCAGGTCCGATATGTACGGGGGGCCTACTGGCCAACCGTTTCTGTCGAGGGGGTTTATTCGAGGGAAGAGGACAGCCCGGCCTCTTCCTTTGCCCTGGAAGAAACCACTTATGGCGGGATCAGGTTAAACTTCCCTTTCTTTGAGGGCGGGCTTAGAAGGGCGGAGGTGAAAGAGGCAGAGTCCAGACAAAGACAATCTGAACTCATCTATGAAGATTTAAAGAAGACCATAAATATAGAAGTGGAGAATGCCTACCTGGACCTGATAACCCAAAGGGAAATCCTGAAATCCCTTGAAGACCAGCTCGCCTTTGCCAGGGATAACTACAATGCCACCTCCAAACAGTTTGAGTTCGGCCTGGCCAATAGTATAGATGTGATGGACGCCAACACCCTGCTGGTCACCTCAGAAAGGCAGTTGGCAGAGGCAAGACTTAACTATCAGTTGGCAGACTTGCGACTGAAGCGGACCACGGGGACGCTGTTAAAGACAGCAACCAGCGGTCAGTAGTCAGTGGTCATATGCTCTTCATGGGGTTGGTTGACCCGTGATTATTGAAGCTCCCTGCAGTCCGCCTACGGCGGACGGGGAATCTCCGTATGCAAGGTATAGACATAGTATCCGCTCGCTGTGCATGTTCATGGGGACTTGAGAACTCAATCCGCTCATCATCGATATTTGGAGGATCTCTGATGCAACTCAACGGAACTGTTTATGAACCATTTAAATGGAGTATGCTTTGGGCGGCGCTGTTAGGCGGCCTTTTGCTGGGCGGCTGCGACCGCCGGCAGCAATCTCCGCCGCCCCCTGTCCCGGAAGTAGCCACGGTGACAATCCAGCCGCAAAAGGTCGTGCTGACCGCTGAATTACCGGGCCGCACATCCGCCTATCTCATTGCGGAAATCCGGCCCCAGGTCAGCGGCCTCATCCAGAAACGCCTGTTCCGGGAAGGTTCCGATGTCAAGGCCGGACAGGTGCTTTATCAGATCGATCCTGCCCCCTTTCAGGCGGCGCTCGACAATGCCAGGGCCGCCCTCGACAGAGCCGAGGCCAATATGCCCTCGATCCGTTTGAGGGTTGATCGCTACCGGGACTTGCTCGCCGACAAAGCAGTAAGCCAGCAGGACTACGACGATGCCTCGGCTGCCCTGAAGCAGGCTGAGGCTGATATTCAGTATTGTAAGGCGAACGTAGAGATGGCCCGTATCAATCTGGGCTACACCCGCGTCATCGCCCCCATCTCCGGCCGCATCGGCAGATCCAACGTAACGGATGGGGCGCTGGTGACGGCGCATCAGCCGCTGGCCCTGGCAACCATTCAACAACTGGACCCCATTTACGTGGATGTGGCCCAATCCACCACCGAACTGCAGCGATTGAGGCGCTGCCTGGAGGACGGCCGCCTCAATCAAAACGGAACGAACCAGAGCAAGGTCAAGCTCATCCTGGAAGACGGCACGGCGTATCCATGGGAAGGGGCGCTCCAGTTTCGCGACGTCACGGTGGACCCTACTACCGGGTCCGTCATCCTGCGGGTTGTCTTTCGCAATCCAAAAGGCGTTCTCCTGCCGGGCATGTTCGTCCGGGCGGTGGTGAAAGAAGGCGTCAATGAACGGGCCATCCTGATTCCTCAGCAGGCCGTGTCACGCGATCCAAAGGGAAACCCCTTCGCGCTGATCGTGGACGGCGAGGGAAAGGTTGGGCAGAGGATGCTCACTCTCGACCGAGCCATCGGCGACCAATGGCTGGTCTCAGCAGGGCTTGCACCCAACGAGCGTGTGATCGTCGAGGGTATGCAAAAAACGCAGCCCGGCGCTGCTGTGAAGGCGGTTCCTTTTGACGCAGGTCGGAAAGAAGCAGTCCCCGCGAGTACGGCCCAACCGGCCGCAAAATCGAAGTGATGGAGACGTGTGATGTTATCTAAATTCTTTCTGGATCGTCCGGTCTTCGCCTGGGTCATCGCTATCATCATCATGGCGGCCGGCGGGCTGGCAATATACAACATGCCCATCGCTCAGTATCCCCCCATCGCCCCGCCGGCCATCGCCATCGATGCCTTTTTCCCAGGGGCCTCGGCGGAGACGGTGGAAAACACCGTGACCCAGATCATTGAGCAGAAGATGACCGGTCTGGACGATATGCTTTACCTCTCCGGCACCAGTTCTTCATCAGGCGCGGCCCGCGTCGAGATGACCTTCGCCCCGGGGACAGATCCGGATATCGCCTGGTCCAAGGTGCAGAACAAGCTGCAGCTCGCCATGGCCAGCCTTCCCGATGTGGTGCAGCGCTCCGGCGTCAAGGTCAGCAAATCCACCAGAAATTACCTGATGATCGTCGGGCTTACTTCGGAAGACGGCAGCATGAGCGGCGACGACCTGCGGGACTACGCCCAGTCGAATCTGGAAAAGATCCTGTCCCGGGTGCCGGGGGTGGGCGAAGTCGAGAATTTCGGCTCGCAGTATGCCATGCGGGTCTGGGTCAACCCCGACAAGCTGACCAACTACCACCTGACCATGGAGGATGTCATCCTGGCGCTCAAGGCCTACAACGTCGAGGTCTCCGCCGGTCAGTTAGGCGGGACGCCGGCCGTGGAGGGGCAGCGCCTGAACACCGCCATCATCGTTCAGCATCTGCTCCAGACCCCGGAAGAATTCGCCGCCATCCCCATCCGTACCAATCCGGACGGTTCGGTGGTACGGATCAGGGACATCGGCCGGACGGAACTGGGGACCGAGCGCTCCGATATTGTGGCCAAATATAACGGCAAACCCTCCGCAGCCATGGCCATTCGTCAGGCTGCCGGCGCCAATGCCCTGGATACGGCCAAAGCCGTTAAACAAAAACTGGAGGAGATGAGCCGCTACTTCCCCTCCGGCATGAAGGTGATCTATCCTTACGATACCACCCCATTTACCAAGGTGGCCATCGATGAGGTGGTCAAAACCCTGTTCGAAGCGATCCTGCTGGTCTTTGTGATCATGTATCTTTTCATGGGTAATATCCGGGCCACCCTTATCCCCACCATCGCCGTGCCGGTGGTGCTGTTGGGGACCTTCGCGGTTCTTGGGGCCTTCGGTTTCTCCATCAACATGCTGACCATGTTCGCCATGGTGCTGGCCATCGGGCTATTGGTGGACGACGCCATCGTGGTGGTGGAAAACGTGGAGCGGATCATGGCCGAGGAGGGCCTTTCGCCCAGAGAGGCCACGGCCAAGTCCATGGGCGAGATCACCAGCGCCCTGATCGGCATCGGTCTGGTGCTCTCGGCGGTCTTCGGCCCCATGGCCTTCTTTCAGGGCTCCACCGGGGTTCTCTACCGCCAGTTTTCCGTGACCGTCATCGCTTCCATGCTCCTTTCGGTGGTCGTGGCCCTGATCCTGACCCCGGTCCTCTGTGCGTTGTTCCTTAAACCGATACCGGCCGGGCATGAACCGGCGGATAATGCGGTTTCTTTCCTGCGCCCATTTTTTAAATGGTTTGATCGGGTTTTTGTCCGGATCAGAGGCCTCTATGTGGGAGTCGTCGGCCGCTCCTTTTCAAAAACAGCGCGGTACGTGGTTATATATCTTTTGATTGTCACGGCGGTGGGCTTCCTCTTTCATCGGATGCCCACATCCTATATCCCGGATGAGGACCAGGGAATTCTGATGGTCCAGGCCATGCTGCCGTCGGGTTCCACCCTTGAGCAGACTGAAAAAGTCATGAACAGGGTAAGGTACCATTTTATGGAGCATGAGAAAGACGGGGTGGAATCCATAATGGCCGTGGCCGGAATCAGTTTTGGCGGCCAGGGACAGAATATGGCCCTGGGATTTGTCAAACTCAAGGACTGGAAGCTGCGCCGGCGGCCGGACCTGAAGGTCAAGGCCATCGCCGACAGGGCCATGGAGGCATTTTCACAGATAAAAGGCGCCATGGTCTTCGCCTTCCCGCCGCCGCCGGTCATCGAACTGGGGATGGCCACCGGGTTTGATTTTCAGTTGCAGGACCGCGGCGGCCTGGGCCACGAAAAACTGATGACGGCCCGCAATCAGCTTCTCGGCATGGCGGCCCAGGATTCACGACTGGTCAGAGTTCGACCCAACGGCATGGAAGATGTGCCCGAATACCACATCGACGTTGATTGGGACAGGGCCGGCGCGCTGGGAATCTCCATCAGCTCCATTCACAACACCATTGCGGCGGCCTTAGGCAGCGCCTATGTCAACGACTTTATCCAGGCCGGTCGGGTCAAAAAGGTCTATGCCCAGGCGGATGCCCCCTATCGCATGCTGCCGAAGGATCTGGAAAAACTCTATGTGCGGAACAGCGTGGGCAAGATGGTGCCCTTTTCTTCCTTTGCCTCCTGCAGGTGGGCTCAGGGTTCTCCCAAGCTGGAGCGCTACAACGCCTTTTCTTCCATCAACATCTGGGGCGAACCGGCCCCGGGTCGCAGTACGGGCGAGGGGATGGCCGCCATGGAAGAGATCGCAGCAAAGCTGCCCCAGGGGATCGGCTTTGACTGGACCGGGCTGTCCTACCAGGAGCGGATGGCAACGGCTCAAGGGCCTATCCTGTACGCCTTTTCCATTTTCGTAATCTTCCTTTGTGTGGCCGCCCTGTATGAAAGCTGGACCATCCCTTTTGTCAATCTGTTGATGCTGCCGCTGGGTGTATTGGGCGCTATACTGGCAACTTCATTTCGGGGACTGTCCAACGATGTCTACTTCCAGATCGGATTCCTTACCACCCTTGGCCTTTCGACAAAAAATGCCATCCTGATAATCCAGTTCATAAAGGAACGGATGGGCCGCGGCGACGGCCTTATCGACGCAACCCTTGGGGCCGTAAAAACACGATTCCGACCCGTCATCATGACCTCCCTGGCCTTCTTTTTCGGGGTCCTGCCGCTGGCCATCTCCACAGGCGCAGGCGCCGGCGCGATGAACGCCATCGGCACCGCCGTTTGTGGTGGAATGCTATCCGCCACGTTCATCGATCTCATTTTTATTCCAATGTTCTTTGTCCTTATCTCCAATATATTCAAAAGGAAACAAAAGGAGCAACCCCCTGAACACTCGATTGAACATGCATAGCGAGCGCATTCCCCGCTGCTTGCGGCGGGGAGCTTCAATCCACCGGCCCCCAGGAGGTGCGTTAATATGACAAGAAAAACGTTATTGATCCTGGGTGTATTTGTCTGCCTCGGCGGCTGCACTATGGCCCCGAAATATACCCGGCCGGAGGCGCCGGTTTCGACTGAATGGCCGACCGGAGCGGCATACCAGGAGATCAAAGCTGCGTCCGGCGCTCCGACCGCCTTGGAGCTGGGGTGGCAGGAATTTTTCACCGACCCAAAGCTTCAAAAGATTATCGAGACGGCTCTGAATAACAACCGGGACCTGCGGCTTGCCGCCTTGAACATGGAAAGGGTGCGCGCCCTGTACGGCATTCAACAAGCTGAGCTGTTCCCGGTGGTCAATGCGGTGGGAGAGGGAGCCAAACAACGCCTTTATTCCGATTTTGTAAGCCCCGGCGGGGGTACGATGACAACCGAACAATACAGCGTTGATCTGGGTATCGCCGCCTGGGAGATCGATTTTTTCGGCCGTATCCGCAGCCTGAAAGACCAGGCATTGGAAGAATACCTGGCCACGGATGAGGCCCGCCGCGGCGCGCAGATCGCGCTGGTGTCCGAGGTCGCCAGGGTGTACCTGACCCTTGCCGCTGACCTGGAAAATCTCAAACTGGCCCGCTCCACCTTGGCGACCCAGCAGGCCGCCTATGATTTAATAAGGCGTCGATATGAAGTCGGCGTCGCCAGTGAACTGGACTTGCGTCAGGCGCAAA
>JAQURM010000019.1 GCA_028715605.1 Desulfovibrionales bacterium | reverse complement strand
AAAGGAGAATATCTCGTGTCTTACCTGATAGGCTGGTTTTCTACCGGACGGGATAAGGCGGCCAGGGATTTGCTCAGCACGGCCTATGAGAATATGCGAAGCGGCTTTATCCCTGCCGCCATCGAGTATGTCTTTTGCAATCGCAATATGGGTGAAAGCGCTGAAAGCGACAAGTTTCTGGAACTCACCCGGGATCTTGGTCTTAAGACAATTACCTTCTCATCCAGAGATTTTTTGCCTGAAGAGAAAAGGCAGTCCATGGAAAGATGGCGCACCCTTTACCATCGGGCGGTTTTGGAACGAATCAGCAACTTCCGGAATAATCTCATTATGCTGGCCGGATACATGCTTATTGTCAGCCCGGAAATGTGCCGGAGACATGCCATAATCAACCTTCATCCTGCGGCCCCTAAGGGACCGGCCGGCACGTGGCAGGAAGTCATCTGGAAGCTCATTAATCAAAAAGCGGGTGAAACCGGGGTAATGATACACGTAGTTACCGAGACCCTTGACGAAGGCCCTCCTATAACGTATTGTACATTTCCGATTTTTGGGGGAGGATTTGATCCTCTTTGGGCTGAGCTACGAAGCAAACTTGGAACTCATACCTTACAGGAACTAATAGCCGCAGAGGGAGAATCCAACAAACTATTTCAGCGTATCCGGCAGGAAGGGGTAAGACGGGAGAACCCTTTAATTGTCCTGACCCTGAAGACTCTGGCCGAAGGGAAAGTAGAAATAAGCGGGAAAAACGCCCTTGCCCCGTATTGTTTAAATAAGGAAATCGATGCCTATCTACAAATTAGCTAGTGTTCATCCGGAAACTGCCGTTTCCGAATGAAAGCTCTCAGCGATCAGCTTTCAGCCGTAAGCAAAAAATAAGACAAACAACAGCTTAAGCTGAAAGCGGATAGCTGACTGCTGACCGTTCTTCAAGGGAAACAGATATGAAAACCGTCCAACTGAACATCGATTGCGAAGGTCCCATCACCAAAAACGACAATGCCTTTGAGCTATGTCAGGCCTTTGTCCCGAAGGGGGATAACTTCTTCGCTCTCATCAGCAAGTACGATGACTTTCTGGCGGACATCGAGAAGAAGCCGGGCTATCAGGCCGGTGACACCCTTAAGTTAATTCTGCCCTTTCTGAAGGCATTTGGCCTGACTCACCAGCAGATGATAGACTATTCGCGCTCGCACCTCATCCTCCTGCCCGGGGCCAAAGAGACCCTGCAGCAGGTCATGGAGATTATGCCCACATTTATTATAAGCACCAGTTATGAGCCATATCTCGAGGCCCTTTGCCAGGTCACCGGGTTTCCATTCAGCCAGATTTACTGTACTAAAATAGATATGGATCAATATAGCCTGCCTGAAGACGAGCAGGAATATCTAAGAAAGGCGGCTGCCGAGATTGCAGATATGCCCATGCTGGAATGGGAGATTGACATTGACGGGTCATATGAGCTCTCTCCCCATAGCCAGGATACTATCCAACGTCTCGCGGCAATCTTCTGGGAAGAGATATGCTCTATGGAGGCCGGACGATTACTGGCTGAGACCAAGACCATCGGTGGGAGGGCCAAGGCCCGGGCTGTTTTGGATAGTCTGAAAATAACGAACAATGACCTCTCACGGGTCATGTATCTGGGCGACAGTATCACAGATGTCGAGGCCCTGGACCTGGTCAGGGACGGCGGCGGCCTGAGCGTAAGCTTTAACGGGAATGGATATGCGGTCCGATCGGCTGAAATATGCTGTCTGTCCGGGCAGGCCTCGATTATTTTCCTTCTTGCCGCACTCTTCAAAAAGGGCGGGAAGAACCTGGTCTTGGAGGTAGCTGATAATTGGAGTATCGAGAGATTGAAAGACCTCAAAGAGGCTCAGTATCTGCTGACACCACTGGCAACCGGCCAGACTGGTTTTCCCAGGCTGGAAATCATTAACGAAAAAAACAGGGAAAGACTGGTACAGGAAAGCGAGACCTTTCGTAAGGAAGTCCGCGGGATGGCCATCGGATCCCTTGGCTAGTCCGGACAAACCAGTTTGTAACAAAGCCTTTTCACCGCTGAGCACGCAGAGTCCGCAGAGAAAAACCTTTGCCACCAAGGCATCAAGACACAAAGTAATAATCTTGGTCTTAGTGGTTTGGCGTCTTAGTGGCTGAATAGTTACAAATTCCTTTTCCAGTACGGATTGGCCAGGTCTTCAAAAGCAGTCATCGCCGCTACCGCCCCCTGGCCGACAGCAGTCACAATCTGTTTAACCCCACCGGTAATGTCACCGACGGCGTAGATGCGCGGCACATTGGTTCTCTGCCGGCGGTCAGCCTTTACGTAACCGGCCTCGTCCAGTTCCACGCCCGTTTTTTTGGCTAATTCATTTACCGGTTCGTAGCCTATGGATATAAAGACGCCATCCACCGGCATTTCTTCCGTCTTTCCAGTTTTTGTATCCTCAATACGCACGCCGGTGACTGTCTTGTCACCCAGTATCTCGTCCACCCCTGAGTTCCAGGACACCGGAATCTTCCGGCTGAAAAGACTTTCCTGGAGGCGCAATTCAGCGCGAAGTTTATCCTTGCGATGGACAAGTGTTACACCGACTCCGAGACTATCCAGATAAAGGGCCTCGGTTACAGCACTGTTTCCGCCGCCGACCATGATGACCTTCTTCCCCTTATAAAAATAGCCGTCGCAGGTAGCGCAGTAACTCACTCCCCGGCCATAAAGGCGTTCCTCACCGGGCACGCCCAGCTTACGGTGTTTGGCCCCGGTGGCCAGGATGACCGCCCGGCATATATATTTGCCCCTGTTTGTGCTGACTTTAATCTGTTCATCCGGTTTTATCTCCAGAACCTCTTCACCTTGATGGATATGGGCATATTGGCGGGCATGCTGGGCCATTAAATCCACCAGAGACTTACCGGCCACACGTGTAAGCCCGGGATAATTTTCGACGACCGGTGTCAGGGCCACCTGTCCGCCCACGACCCCTTTTTCCAGGACCACGCATTTCAGGCCGCTTCTTTCACCATATATCGCGGCAGTCAGCCCTCCGGGACCGGCTCCCACGATAACTATGTCCACATGTACCTCTTCCCCCTCCCGGATAAGCGGAGGCAATCCGGCGGCCGGTTCCTGCAAGGTCAAGACCTTGTCGATAAAGGCATCCTGCGTGTCCACGCCGAGGGAAACCGTCTTTCCGTTAATCACCGTATGCGGGACAGAGGAAACCCCGTACTTGCCGGCCAGGTCTTCATTTTCTGAGGCCTCGACTATCTCTGCCGTTATTAAATCCGGCCTTTCCAGGGCAGAGGCAACCGCCGCAGCCACCTGCTGCGGGCAGTACGGTCAGGTAGGGGTGACAAAGACCTGTATATGGCGGCTTTCTTTGAGCGCAGCCAGCCGCTTCCGGGCGGAGGAAGAAAGGAGCGTCTTCCCCACAGAGGTCATGACGATGGTGTCCAGAAAGGAGCGCATCTCTTCCCCGGCCGGTGAACCGGTATAGCGGATATGGTAGGCGGCAGGATCTATAAGAATGGTTGGTGATCGGCTGACATCATATTTTTTCGAGACCTCATCGCCTAATTCATGAAATTCAGGGATAATCTTGGGAGTTAATTTCCCCAGTTCTTTGATCAGCGCCATGGTAAAGCGATTGAAGGGATCGTTTTCTCCTTCCCGGGTGAAGACGTAGATAGGGACTTCCTTTTTCAATATGTCAAACTTCTTTTTTAATATCTCTTCCTTGTCCTGCTGAATCACCTTCGCCTTTTTTTTGCCGCCAAACATTCGTTTCTTCCTTCCAATTGTCAACTATTGTCAAAAGATTAACCACAGAGCACACAGGCCTACGGTCTGCCGTAGGCAGAGAAAATAAGAATATCAATAAATCAAGAAACGTCAGAACGTCAGAACCGTAAAACCTTCTTCCAGATACCGGGCTATACTGGGATGACCGTTCATTTCGTCGAGAAGTCTGAGCCCCTGCTGCTTGGCCGCCTCCTGTGCGCCGGTCATGGCCGAGCAGGCCTTGCACACCCCGTCAATCAGCCCCTCTTCTTTTACTTTCTTAAAAAGTCCGGCAAAGGGCTTCTGCTCATCCATCAGGTCTTTTACAAACCGGGTGGCCTTGGTTTCGATTATTATTTTTGCCTCATATCCTTGCTTTTTCATGTCTATGGCATTCATCATGATATGGGCGAACACGCCTAAATCCTCGCTAAAGGCAAACAGGGCTATCTTTTTCATATACCACTACCTCCTTTCTTTCAAAGAAGTATTATCAAGAATTTCACCGCCCGCCTAAATACCGGCGGATCTTCGACGGAGACGCAAAGAACACAGAGATATCATTTAAAGATCTGTGGCGTCTGCGTCATCTTAATAAAATTCTGGCATGATTTATCCGGGGAAGGCAAGAGAAATATATCGCAGGCAAGGCAGCGGACGCAGCAAATACCCGGATGAAGCCCCTGTTTTCAGGGGCTTCATCCGGGGAGGGGTGCTAATCCTTTTCGCTCATTTAGCCCAATGTGTACGATTAATGTGATTGTTCACATTTTCACTTGATGGATTTTTTTTATCCGCCGATAAACAGAAAAAAGTTTATATTTTTATAAGGCACTGGACGAACGTCAGGGTATTTGTTGAAGACCTTTAACAAGATAGCCGAGTTGTGTTGAATGTTGGTAACTCATAATTTAAAAAGAATGGCCTGTGAGAGTATGAGTGCGAATCGTGAGTTGGCACGTGGTTTGCACACACACACACACACACACACACACACACACACACACACACACACACACACACACACACACACACACACACACACACACACACACACACACACACACACACACACCTATAACCTAATCAGTTTTCGAGTTTTTAAACAATCAGTTATTCAATCCGGCTGTGTCGACTGCCCAGCGCAGAGGATCAAAGGGGAGTGGTCGGCTCAGGCCGGATTTTATTTTGCGGCAGGCATGAAAAGATTGCCGGGCTTAACATGATTTCCTGTTAAGACGGGGAAAGGAGGGATGACCAGAGTGATCTTGGTTTATTATGGAACGGTGACGGATGGAGCCGGACAGCGCCTGCAGAGGGTGATCGAGGAGTTGGTTCCGAAGGCAGAACTGGAGGTTTACGGAACGATTAAAAAACTTGCCGCAAGACTTCGCCAGCCCGTAGGCGACGTGACCATGGCTGTTCTTTTAGCTGCCACCCGGGAAGACCTTTCGCAGATTTTGTCCATTTGCGATTTGCTTTGTTATGTTCGCATTATGCTTATTCTTCCGGACCGGGAGGAAGATACCATAGCGAAAGGACATAGTCTGCGGCCGCGGTTTTTGACCTATGCGGACGGCGACTTCCTGGACGTTGCGGCGGTATTAGGCAAGATACTCAGGCATTCAGATTTTAATAGATCATGAAGGGAGGTGTAAAAGAATGAGTGAACAGGTTCAAATAATAGATCAGGCTGTAAGGTCTATGTCTGACAAGGAGGGAAAATATCTGACCTTTTTTCTGGCCGGGGAATACGGGATCAGCATTCTGAAGGTCAGGGAGATCATCGGGATGATGCCGATCACCACTGTGCCCGAGACCCCGGAATTTGTCCAGGGGGTAATAAATCTGCGGGGCAAGGTGATTCCGGTGGTTGACCTCAGGCTCCGATTCAGGATGCCCCGGATCGACTACACGGATCGAACCTGCATCATTGTGGTAGAGGTAACCCAGGCCTTGCGCCACGTACAGATGGGGATTGTGGTGGATTCGGTATCGGAGGTTTTAAACATCAAAGGTGAGGATATTGATGACACGCTGGTCTTAAGTGGCAACCTGGATACAGATTTCATCCTTGGTATGGCCAAGATGGAAGGCGGTGTAAAGATACTGCTGGATATCGATAAGGTGCTGGGTGGAAAAGAATTTGGCGATTTTTTAAACAATGCAGCATAGAAAATACTACAAACTTGAGATGGAGGTAATAATTATGTTTAAGAACATGAAATTGGGGACCAAGCTTTATCTGGGGTTTGGGGTCGTCCTATTTTTGATGCTGGCCTCCGGCCTTTACTCAGTGACCCAGATGCGTTCCGTAACCAATGAGTATAACAACGTTATTCACCAGGACCTGGAGACAGCCTTAGAGGCCTTTGGCATGCGGTCCTGGACCGCAGAAGAGATCAAGGTCACAAAGGACGCCATTGTTCGGCGCGAAAACCCCAAAGACCTGGAAAAGGCTATCGGAGAGTTTGAAGAAGCCCGGGCCAAGGTAAGCGAGTACAGGCAAAAATTGCAGAATGCCGAAAAAGAGGGAGTGTTGAATGAGAACCAAAAAAAAGAGCTTAATAAATTTGATCAAGAACAAAAAGAACTAGTTGATTCATGGGAAAAGGCCAAAGGCATTCTTTTAGGTGGAGGAACCGCGGCCGATGCGGATGCCTTGATGCGTGGTAAGGGAAGGGCAGCTTTGGAAGCAGTAGCAGATATGGTCAGAGATACAAGAGAAGGAGCCCTTAAAGCAGCCGGTGAGGCTGACGCCGACGCTTCCAGAAGTAATACAGTTATGCTGATTACCATCGGAACCATTCTCCTGTTAGGTATAGGCGCGGCTGTCTTTATCACTTCGACCACAAATCGCCATTTGCGGGGCATAATCGACGGTCTCGGTGAGGCATCTGACCAGGTGAGCGCCGCCTCTGCGCAGGTAGCATCGGCCAGCCAGCAGTTGGCCGAGGGAGCGTCTGAGCAGGCGGCTGGCCTTGAAGAGACCTCTTCCTCCATGGAGGAGATGTCCTCCATGACCAAACAGAATGCGGACAACGCCAATCAGGCAAACGGCCTGATGGGAGAGGCCGCAAAGGTTATCGAGCAGGCCGATGATTCCATGACTGAATTGACCGCCTCCATGCAAGAGATCTCCCAAGCCAGTGAGGAGACATCCAAGATCGTCAAGACGATCGATGAGATTGCCTTCCAGACCAACCTGCTGGCGTTAAACGCGGCCGTAGAGGCGGCGCGTGCGGGTGAGGCCGGAGCCGGTTTCGCCGTGGTGGCCGAAGAGGTTCGGAATCTGGCCATGCGTGCGGCGGATGCAGCCAAAAACACCGCTAACTTGATCGAAGGCACGGTAAAAAAGATAGGCGCCGGTTCAGAGCTGGTGAATAAGACCAACGAGGCGTTTAAGGCGGTAGCCGAGAAGAGCGGGAAGGTGAAAGATCTGGTCGGTGAGATTGCGGCCGCCTCCCGGGAGCAGGCCCAGGGTGTTGGACAGGTCAGTACGGCTGTGGCCGAGATGGACAAGGTAGTACAGGCCAATTCCGCCTCGGCTGAGGAAAATGCCTCGGCCAGTGAAGAGCTTAATGCTCAGGCCGAGAACATGAAGGACTTTGTCAGTCAACTGGTGGCCTTAGTAGGCGGAGCCGCAGTAAATGACGCATCATCTGTCAAAAATAGGCTGGCCGGGATCAGTCAGCGTTTTGGAAAAAACAGGGGCGAAGTCAGGCAGCTTACCCGTGAGGGACCTAAGAAGCCTCTCCCTAAAATCAAGGCGGGGCCCGGCAGAGTCAAACCGGAAGAGGTCATTCCCCTAGAAGCGCATGACGAACATAAAAGTGACTTCCGGGATTTCTGAGGTCTTACGGGGGGTGTCCGTCGCTCACCACACTTGCCTTTTTGATTTTTGTGTTAGCTGGCATACCGGCCATTGGAATGGAAGTTTAATTAAAACCCAGGAATCCAGTGCCGATAAGCTTAACCAATAACGTATCTATCAAAATAAGGAGGATAAACAATGACAGGAAAGACTGCGAAAGAGACAGCAGTAAAGGCTCAAGCGGCTAAAGCTCCAGCAAGTAAGAGAGAGGCTCCCGGAATAGCCAGGATCAGGAATGAAGCCATAAAGAAGGCAAAAGCGTTTAATATCCCTATGGAACGGCTTACCCTCTCCGACCTTATTAAGACGGTTCAACTTACCGAGGGCAATTTTGATTGTTTTGGTTCAGCCACAGCATACTGCGACCAGAATGCTTGCAGCTGGCGTGCTGTATGTTTTACGACAGCCAGTCAGCATTTGTAGATCAACGAGGGTGCGATACGGATAAGGCCTTGCACGGAATTTTCGGACTAAGCCGCCGTGGGAAGCCGGTTGCCGGGTTAGATAATAGCTTCCACAAAACTTCCTTTATCAGCCGCTGGTCGTAACGCTCCATTTTTAATGTGACCTTAAAAAATACTCCCCGCCTTTAGTTATGGCGAGATGAACGTCGCGTAATATACCCGGCGTTTTTGCGGCTGTTAGCTCTTTATAACCCTTTCAAGCCCAAGATCGTTTGCTACTGCTAGGCATTCCGGGCTAAGCCCATGCAGGCCCACTTCAATTCTTCTGCTTTTCTTGTACTGGAAGAGAATATCCATAAGTACAGCCAGCCCAATGGTAGTCCTCTTTTTCCCTATTGGTTTTTAAAACCACCATCTTGGGGGTTCTATTTTTGACAAGATTAAAGCCCCTTGTCAGGCTTGGCTCTTTTGGAAAAGCATCTGGTCGTCATTGGACACCTCCTCCGAGTATAATCATCCTTATTATGGTCGATTTTTATCTGAGGCAAGCCCAGTGTTTCTTATGCACCTCCTTGGCCCGCTTGATAATCACAGAGGACCGGTCTTCGCCCGGAGGCGCAAAATCCTGGCCCAGGATGTCTGTCCCGGAAAGTTCATTTAACACGGCCCGAACTGACTCCTTCTGCCCCGTCACGTTATATCCGCCTTCCAGGACCAGGAGAAGACGTCCCCCGCAGCAGGTCCCGGCAATGTCCATGAGTATCCGGGTAAGTCCGGCAAAACCTTTTTCTGTAACCTGCATGGTCCCGAGGGGGTCCTTGTAGTAAATATCAAATCCGGCCGAGACCAGCACTATATCCGGCTTATATTCCAGGGCCACCGGCCGCAGGATATTCTGAAAGATAGCCATATACTCGCCTTCATCCTGACCGCCCGGAAGGGGTATGTTCATCGTATAACCCTCACCCGCGCCTGAACCGGCCTCAGAGAAATTTCCCGTGCCCGGATAGTAAGGAAATTGATGGGTGGAAAAATAGAGCACGTCCGGGCGGTCATAAAAGGAATGCTGTGTTCCATTACCATGGTGGATATCCCAATCTACAATTAATATCCTCTTTATCCCATAGCGGTTGATAAGATAATGCGCGCCCAGGGCTATATTGTTAAACAGGCAAAAACCCATGGCCTGGTCTGCCTCGGCATGATGGCCAGGAGGCCGCACCAGGGCAAAACCATTGGCGATCTTTTTATCAAAAAGGGCATCGATAAGGGAAAAGACGCCTCCCACGGCCAGAAGGGCCACATCGTATGATGTCTCAGAAGTACGGGTATCGGGGTCCAGGTGGGAAACCGCCTTGCCGGCCGTGGCGGCTATACGTTTGATATGTCCTTTGCTGTGGTTCCAGGAAAGTTCTTCGTGGCCGGCCTGTCGTGGTTCGACCTTAACAAATTTATCTTTAAAATCCGGTTCTGCAAAGAGTTCATAGATGGCCCGCAGGCGCTCCGGGCTTTCCACGTGATAGGAACCGGGGTCGTGCTCCATGTATCTATTGTCAGCCACCACGCCTGTCTTTATAGAAGCTAGGGACATCTTTGTTTTCCTCCAGATTGAAACGCAGATTTTCGCTGATTTTCAGAGAAAAATATTCTATAAGATATTAATCCGCCCAGGCGGAGGTTTATTTACGGCTGATATATTTATACAGTTAGCCCCGTAGGGTGGGCACAGCATTATCGTGCCCACCGAGACCACTATATTTATATATTATATCAGTTAGCGATGCCGGATCAACATAAAGAATCAAAAAGAGAGACCGTAAAACAGATTTCAGCCGGGGGAGTGCTCTTTCGTGAATCCGGCGGACGGATAGAGATAGCGCTTATCGCTACCAGGGGCGGCATAGTCTGGGGACTGCCCAAGGGGCTGGTGGAGGAAGGCGAAAACTTGGCCCGCACCGCCCACCGTGAGGTAGAGGAAGAGACCGGCCTTACCGGCAATATAATCAAAAAAATCGACTCCATTCATTATTGGTACTCCCACAAAGAAGAGGGCAGGACCACTCATTACTTTAAAATAGTCTATTTTTTTCTCATGAAGCTGACCGGTGGAGACACAGCCCGGCACGACCACGAAGTAGATGAGGTTCGCTGGTTTCCCATAGAAGAAGCGCTGAAGAAAGCTACCTATCCGGGAGAGCAGGATATTATTCGCAAGGCCGGAGAACTTCTTCAGTAAAGTAGGGTGGGCACAGCTTTATCGTGCCCACCGAAACCACTGGGGTGCGACACCGGTGGAGATTCCAATCGATGTCGCTGGAGAATGAAGGACGACAAAGACGGTGGGCAATGCCCACCCTACGGGACCCGGAGGGATAAACATATTGACACTGGGCATTAACTCGTATTATACTCCGAACAAATAACAATTTATTCGGAGTTGATATGTTTGAAGACGTTATCGTTGATCAAAATCCGCACTGGACTGGTAGGTTCTATGAAGAAGGAATAAAAAGAGACATCCTGGATAAACTTAAAAGTTACATTGACTTACCCCATATCGTCTCCATTGTAGGCGTAAGACGGGGCGGTAAAAGCACACTTCTCAAGCAGCTCATAAATCACCTTTTAAAAGACAAGGCCATCAATCCTAAAAACATCCTTTTTTTAAATCTTGAGACCCCATATTTCAGCCAGTATAAAGACAAGGTAATAAACCTTGAACGGATATATGAGGATTACCTAAAGCTCACATCTCCACAAGGGCAGATTTATTGCTTCCTGGATGAGATTCAGTACTTCAATGAATGGCAGGTGTTTGTGAAGGCGCATTATGAACAGAAAAATATTAAATTCGTTATTACTGGTTCAAATTCAAGATTATTATCATCAGAATTGATAACCCTTCTGTCCGGCAGGACAATTCCCTTAGAGGTCTATCCATTTTCTTTCAAGGAATTTCTCCGGGCTAATGGATCGGATATCTCGGATAATATCCTGTTGCTGCGGAAGCGGCATAAGATAAAAAGTCTTTGGGACGAGTATTTACAATACGGGGGATTTCCTGAAATAGCCTTTGTGGGAGAAAAGGGAGCGGCCAGAGAAATCCTTTCCACATACGCGAGGAACATCCTCTATCAGGATATCGCGCCGAGGTTCAAGATAAAGAAGATAGGCGACCTTGATACACTCTTTTTTTATCTTATTTCCAATATATCTGCCCTGTATTCGTATAACACCCTTTCGAAACTTTTTGATCTCTCTGATAAGACCATTAAGGAATATCTCAGATACTTCTCTGATGCCTACCTGCTGTTTACTGTGGATACATTTTCTTTTTCTGTAAAGAAGCAGATTAAAAGCCCTAAAAAGATTTACACCATTGATACCGGAATGGCGTCTTCTATTTCCTTCAGATTTTCTGAGAAGGTGGGCCAGCTTCTTGAAAATATGGTTTTTCTGGAATTAATGAGGCAGGGGCAAGATGTTTTTTATTACCAGACAGAGAATCGGCTGGAGGTAGATTTTATCTGTCGGGAGGGGAAGAAAACGACAGGATTGATTCAGGTTACAAAGGAAATAGGCGAAGGCAGGGTAAGAAATCGTGAGGTGAGGGCGCTACAGAGGGCAATGGAAGAAACGAATATAAAGAATGGATTGATCGTTACCTACGAAGATGAGGGGGAGATAAAAGAGGGGGCCTCTGTTATTCACATAATTCCCGCATACAAGTTTTTTGCTGACATCCGTTCATGGATTAAATGAAATCAGTAACGTAGCTTTGTAGGGTGGGCACAGTTTTATCGTGCCCACCGAACCCACTGAATTTTGCGTCAACCCTCTCATAGTTAGTCTTGACACCAAATATTAAAACCCTTGACAGATGGCCACTTATGCCTTATTAATGCATGGCAAAGCGGGCATAGCTCAGTTGGTAGAGTACAAGCTTCCCAAGCTTGGTGTCGCGGGTTCGAATCCCGTTGCCCGCTCCATCCCTTATTGAGGTTGCTTTAGCCCGGAGTAATAAGGGTTGAGTGCCTACTTCGATTAGTGGATTTGAATTGATATTTTTTACCGACAATTTTTAGTAAGAAAATCAGTTTAAAGTCACTGGGTGAAAGAGCGAAGTGGGCTATATGCCCGCTTTTTTTATTTTTGAGCCATGATTGTATCGCCGGAGAAAGTAAAGAGGATTATAGAGGAGGTTACGGCCATAGCCGAACCCCTTCTCGATGCGGAAGGCATGGAATTAGTGGATATTGAGTATCGCAAGGAACAGATGGGATGGGTCTTGAGGCTGTTTGTAGACAAGGAGCAGGGGATTACCCTGGATGACTGTACTACCATAAGTCGTGAATTGGGAAATCTGCTGGACGTGAAAGATCCGGTGCCCCATTCTTATCATTTAGAGATTTCGTCTCCAGGCCTGAACAGGCCTCTTAAGAAAGAAAAAGATCTTCTTCGGTTCAGGGGTAAAAAAATTAGAATAAAAACCGCCCACCCGATCGGTGATCGCAAGAATTTTGTCGGTATCTTGTCGGATTATAAGGATGGCACTATTTATGTGCGCATAGACCAGGAGTTGTTTGCCATACCTTATAAAGAAGTAGCAAGGGCGAATTTAGAGTGGGAATTCTGATTAGGAGCACATGGGTATGATTTCCGAACTGAAACATGTTATTGACCAGATAAGTAAAGACAAGGGCATTAATCGGGCCATACTTATTGAAGCCCTGGAAGAGGCTATCAAGTCTGCGGCCAAGAAAAAGTACGGACAACGCCGTGATCTGGAGGTCAGTTTCAATGAAGAACTGGGCGAGATGGAGGTTTTTCAATTCCGTGAGGTGGTGGAGAAGGTAACGGACGAACAGACTCAGATATTTCTTGAGGAAGGACGAAAGCTGGATGCGGGGTGTCAAATCGGCGACAGCCTGGGGACGAAGATGGACACCAGCGGGTTTGGCCGTATAGCTGCTCAGGCTGCCAAACAGGTCATTATTCAGAGGATGAAAGACGCCGAGCAGGATGTTATTTATGACGATTTCAGAAACCGCAAGGGTGAGATAGTGAACGGAATTGTACAACGTTTTGAGAAGGGGAACGTCATTATCAATCTTGGCCGTACGGACGCCGTATTGCCGGTTGAAGAACAGATAAGCCGCGAGAATTATCGCCGTGGCGATCGCGTAAGGACCGTAATAATAGATGTTCGCAAACATAGCGCCAAGGAGCCGCAGGTTGTTCTTTCGCGCACCCATCCTTTATTTTTGTCCAGACTTTTTGAGATGGAAGTCCCTGAGATCAGCGAGTCTATAGTGCAGATTATGGGTGTGGCCCGTGAGCCGGGCAGCAGATCAAAGATCGCCGTGGTTTCTAATGATTCCGACGTTGATCCGGTAGGGGCATGCGTTGGTATGAGGGGTTCGCGGGTACAGAATGTGGTGCAGGAGTTGAAGGGGGAACGGATTGATATTGTTCCATGGAATGCAGACATAGCAAAATATGTATGTAATGCCCTGTCGCCGGCCGAGGTTACGCGTGTGATTATGGATGAGAGCAACAAATCCATGGAGGTTGTTGTCGCAGATGATCAGCTTTCACTGGCTATCGGTAAGCAGGGGCAGAACGTACGCCTGGCCGCCCGCCTGGTAGGGTGGAAAATTGATGTAAAAGGCGAGAGCAAGTACGCAAAGATGATGCACGAAGGATATCAGTCATTAATTAAGATTCAAGGGGTAGGAGAAGGCATCGCTGACGCCCTCTTTGAAAGGGGCGTTACCTCAGTCGATGAACTTTCAAATGTCACTGTAGAAGAGCTTCTTCAATTGGAAGGCATGACCGAACAACAGGCGCAAGAAATCATCCGGGCTGCCCGGGAATATGCTTCGGCGCATCCTGCCGAAGAGGCGGTTTTAAAAGAGGAAGAAGGGGAGTAATAATTATTGTCTGCTCATTGTATACGAACGTGCATAGGATGCCGCATCAAGAAAAATAAACGTCTGATGCGGCGAATAGTTCTCGACGATAAAGGGGTATTTCTTTTTGATGAAAAACAACGACTGCCCGGCAGAGGGGGCTATGTTTGTTTTAATGACCAGTGTATGGCCCTGGCGTTAAAGAGGAGAGACCTTTCCAGGATTTTTAAAAATCCGGTTAAGGGCGTTAATTTGGGGAGTTTATGCGCTCGTGTGGAGGTGATGACCGCATGTCAAAAATAAGAATTTACGAGTTGGCCAAGGAACTGCAAATGGATAACAAGCAACTCCTGGCACAAGTTAAAGAGATGGGATATGACGTCAAAAGCCATATGAGCGTTTTAGAAGAGGGCGATGTCCAAAGGATAAAAGATATAATTACAGGAGTTCGGGCGGAGGTAGTGGTAGATGAGCGCGTACGGCCGAATGTTATTCGTAGGCGCACCAAAGTGGTACAGACTGAACCTGAGCCGGAACAAAAGACAGCGGCCGAGGCGCCGCCGGAAGCGGCAGATGAAACCTTGCCCCGGTCTCCTGTAGAAAAGGTTGGGGCAGAGGAACAAGAAGCTGCCGGGGAAGAAGAGGAGCCGCCGCCAGTCTCTGCTGAGCCTGTTCAGGAGGCGCCTGCGCCGACGCAGAGACCAAAAAAAGAGTACGCGCGGATCATTCACAGGCCGGATGTAGTAAAACCAGCCAAACCCGAAGAACAAGGAAAAAGGGAACCGATCCGGGAAACAGCTAAGCCTGCTCCGGTTGTGAAAAAGCCACCGGTCAAACCGGTTGCCGGGGCGGTTACTGAAGCGGTAAGGCCGGAACCGGCGCCGAAAGAGGGCGCAAGAAAGAAGCAGGGTAAAAAACTGGTTGAAGTTGTGCCGGAACATATTGAACAGCGTAAAAAAAGTGTGTTGCGGCGCCGGGAAATCATCGAGAAAAGCCAGCTTTATGACCGCGCAGGCGGCGAAGGGAGGCTGCGGTCCAGGAAATCGGAGAGATTTGCCGCAAAGAAGAAACAGACGACCGAAGTCACCATTCCCAAGGCCATCAAACGGCGTATTAAGGTTGATGATACCATCCTGGTCGGTGAGCTGGCCAAGCGGATGGGTATTAAAGGGAATGAGGTTATTAAGAAGCTTATGCAGCTCGGCGTCATGGTAACCATCAATCAGGTCATCGACTTTGACGCCGCAGCGCTGGTGGGCGCTGAATTCGGCTATGAGATAGAGAAGGCGGCGTTTGAAGAGACTGATTTGCTGCAAGTTAAGGATGTATCAGAAGGCGATCTCGCGGCCAGGCCTCCGGTGGTCACCATTATGGGCCATGTCGATCATGGTAAAACCTCTCTGCTCGATGCCATCCGCCATACAAATGTTACGGCCGGTGAGGCCGGGGGTATAACACAACATATCGGCGCCTATCACGTCAACATCGACGGCCGGGATATTGTTTTTCTGGATACACCAGGGCATGAGGCGTTTACCGCTATGCGCGCGCGGGGCGCCAAGGTCACAGATGTAGTGGTTTTAGTAGTGGCGGCAGATGACGGCGTTATGGAGCAGACGAAAGAAGCTGTAAACCATGCCCGGGCGGCTGAAGTTCCTATAATAGTGGCTATAAACAAGATTGATAAGCCTGAGGCCAATCCCGACCGGGTAAAACGTGAACTGGCTGAGTTGGGCCTGCTTCCCGAGGATTGGGGGGGACAGGCTATATTTGCTGAAGTCTCGGCCAAACAGAAAAAAGGGATAAAGGAATTATTGGAGTTAATTCTGCTGCAGGCAGAGATATTGGAATTGAAGGCCTCTCCTAAAAGATCGGCCAGAGGCAGGATTATAGAGGCCAAGATCGATAAGGGGCGCGGTCCGGTAGCCACAGTCCTGATACAGAAAGGAACGCTAAAGCAGGGCGATCCATTTGTCTGCGGGCAGTTTTTCGGCAAGGTCCGGGCTATGTTTGATGACAATGGAATCCGGGTGGTTGCGGCCGGCCCGTCCATGCCTATTCTGGTGCAAGGTTTATCCGGAATCCCTATGGCGGGAGACGAATTTATCGTGGTGGAAGATGAGAAAAAGGCCAAACAGGTAAGCGCCTTCCGGCGGCAAAAGCTGAGAGAGGTAGAGCTGAGCCAGGTAACCAAGATATCGCTGGAAAAATTGTTCGAAAAGATGAAAGAGGGTGAGGTTAAGGAATTAAAGCTTGTCCTTAAGGCCGATGTGCAGGGTTCTCTCGAGGCATTGAGCGATGCGCTCACAAAATTGAGCACCCCGGCGATCAGGGTTAATGTTATCCATGGTTCTACCGGCGCTATAACCGAAAGCGACGTACTCCTGGCCTCGGCATCTGATGCTATCGTCATTGGGTTTAATGTCCGCCCCCATTCCAGGGTGCAGGACCTGGCCGAGCAGGAAAAAGTGGATATGCGCACCTACGACGTTATTTATCAGATTATAGACGATGTCCGCAACGCCATGAGCGGCCTCCTTGAACCTAGTTATGAAGAGAAGGTATTGGGGCGGGCCGAGGTTAGACAAATATTCGCTGTTTCCAAAATAGGCACAATATGCGGCAGCTTTATTACAGAGGGCAAGATCGAGAGAGGAGCCAAGGCCCGGCTCATTCGGGATGGCGTGGTTATCTACAACGGGCGCTTCGCTTCTCTGCGGCGGTTCAAAGAAGATGTAAAGGAAGTCCAGTCCAGCTATGAGTGCGGCATCGGTCTGGAAAACTACAATGACGTTAAGGTCGGCGACGTGATAGAAGCCTATGTACTCAAAGAGGTAAGGCCGACTCTTTGATTTCGGAGCGACAGCGGCACACGGGGATGGTAATCGGTATCTGTCGGCTGGATTTGCACTTGCCGGAGAACGGCTCTTTAAAGGGCAAACGGAAGGTAATCAAGAGCATTATAGCCCGGGTGCGCGACAAGTTTAACGTCTCCATCGGTGAAGTGGACGGCCATGATTTATGGCAGAGGGCGCAATTAGGTATAGCGGCCGTGGGCAATGACCGCAGAGTGGTCAACAGCGCTTTAGATAAGATAGCGGATTTTATTGAGTCCCTGGGCTTGGCCGAGGTACTGGAGATAAAGATAGAGATTATAAATCTTTAGTCTTTCCAAAAAAGTGATGGACATTAGCCCTCATTTACATGAGTTAGCATTTACTAAAGATAATACTATGAAACTTTCATATAAAAGAGCGGATAGACTCGGCGAGTTTATTCAGACAGAGGTATCTGACATTATTTTAAGAAAGATTAAAGATCCGCGTATTAGTCTGGTAACGATCACCGGGGTAGATGTAAGCGACGATCTTAGTATGGCCAGGATCTATTTCAGCGTCATGGGAGATGAGAAACAACGCCAAAAGGCTGTGGACGGATTGAAAAGCGCCACGGGATTTATTAAAAAATCCCTCGGTTCCCGGCTTGAGCTTCGCCATGTCCCGGACATAGAATTCCATTACGACCGTTCCTTTGAATATGGCGAGCGTATTGATAAATTACTCGGAGAGATAAAAGAAGACCATGGCGATAGTTGAGGATATAGAGCGTGAGATAACCGCTCGTCATCGTTTCCTTTTGACCACACACATTCATCCTGACGGCGACGCTGTCGGCTCGCTTTTATCTATGGGCTTTTTGTTAGAGCATCTGGGAAAAGAGCCGATTCTTTTTACTGAAGATCCCATCCCGCCCCAGTATCATTTCCTGCCCGGGGTAGAAAAGATTACACATGAGCTTCCGGATTTATCAACCATTGATGCCTGTTTGGTGCTGGATTGCGGCGACAGCAAGCGGATAGGCCGTGCAGCTCCCCGGCTTTTAGAAATAAGGCCTGTTATAGTTATAGATCATCATCTGGGGCGTGATGCCTTCGGGGATATATGCTGGATAGACCCGAAGAGCGCTGCCGTCGGCGAGCTGGTCTATCATTTGATAAAGGCCACGGGTGCGGATATCTCATATAATATGGCGATAAATATCTATGTGGCCATCCTGACGGATACCGGGTCCTTCCGTTACGCATCGACCAGTTCTCAAACCATGCGTATTGCCGCAGAGATGATAGATTTAGGCGTCAAGCCCGCATGGGTATTGGCCATGGTTTATGAAAATTATTCGGCTAATCGTTTACGTTTGTTGAGCGCCGCCCTTTCCACCCTAAAGACTTACTATGAAGGACGGGTAGGCCTTATCTCGGTCTCCGGAGATATGCTCAGGGCTACCCGCACCTCCATTGAGGACGCAGAAGACTTTGTCAATTACCCGCGATCTATAGCCGGAGTTCAATTGGCCGCTATTATTAAAGAGATAGAAGACGGCCGCTTCAGCGTCAGTCTGCGTTCACGCGATGGTATTAATGCCGCCCGCCTGGCTGAGAGGTTCGGGGGAGGCGGTCATTTCAATGCCGCGGGTTTCAAGGGAAGCGGCGACCAGGAGACTATCAAGCAGGAGTTGTTATCAGAGATAGGCAATCTTATGGAGAAGAGGGCCGTTGGATTCTAATGGATCGCTCAGGGATAATAGTAATCGACAAACCGGCCGGCTGCAGTTCTTTTCGAGTGGTACAGACCGTAAAGAAGGCCCTGGGGGTTAAACGGGCCGGGCACACCGGGACACTGGATCCCTTTGCTACCGGTGTCTTGCCTGTTTGCGTGAATGAGGCCACCAGGGCTATCCAGTTTCTGTCTGAAGATGAAAAGGAATATGGGGGTGTGCTGGTTTTAGGGAGAGCTACCGATACATTTGATGTAACCGGTAAGATCACGGCCGTTTCAGATGTGCCCGATATAACCTTTAGTGAACTGCAGCAGGTATTTGCTGAGTTTGCCGGGGTCGTAAAACAGGTTCCCCCGCCTTTTTCGGCGGTAAAATTCAAGGGGAAACCTCTTTATCACTGGGCCAGACGGGGAGTTTTCATAGAGAAAGAGGCGCGCGAGGTTACCATCAAAGAACTGACGGTAGAGAAGGCCGCTTCTCCTGAGGTGTCTTTTAAGGTGGTTTGTTCTAAAGGGACCTATGTGCGGAGCTTGGTCCATGATATAGGTCAAAGAATCGGTTGCGGCGCATACTTAAAGGAGTTACGGAGGCTGCGCAGCGGCCCTTTCACCATCGAACAGGCCGTCGCTGTTGAAGCCGTTGAGGATAAATATCTGCTCCCGGTTTCGGACGCCCTCGGCTATTTGCCCGGGGTGGAGGTAGATGAACCCCAGGCCAGGGAGGTGCAACAGGGGCGGGAATTATTTCTGAAAAAGACAGAGATCGCCTCCGGATGCGGAAAAGCGGGCCGGCCGTGGGTCAGGATTCTCTCCAGGTATGGCGACCTCCTGGCTATATATACATGGCGTGATAACAGCGGGGATTTAAAGCCTGTTCGTGTTTTTAAAGGATTATAGTAACTACATTTAACCTTATTATTTTACAGGGAAGGGGGTACAGACGTTGATTGGGATCGAACAAAAAAAAGGGATCATTGAGCGGTTCAAGCTCCATGGTACGGATACGGGCTCACCAGAGGTGCAAATCGCCCTCTTGAGCGAACGCATCGGCTACCTGACCGAACACTTTAAGGTCCATAAAAAGGACCACGCCTCTCGCCGCGGGTTGCTCAAACTGGTGGGCCAGAGAAGACGCTTGCTCAATTATCTTAGAAAGATAAATGTTGAGCGATACCGCGATGTAATAGCTAAGCTGGGCATCCGCAAGTAGCTTAGAAATAAATGATTTGGAGATAAGAGAAGATGATGAAACGCTTTTCAACCGAGATCTCGGGGAGAGTTCTTACTATTGAAGCCGGTAAGGTGGCCAAGCAGGCCGGCGGCGCGGTTACTGTATCCTATGGGGATACGGTGGTGCTGGTAACGGCCGTGGGTTCCGACCAGGCGCGGGAGGGTATAGATTTTTTACCCCTCACTGTGGACTACCATGAGATGCTGTATGCTGCGGGCAGGATTCCCGGGAGTTTTTTCCGCCGGGAGATCGGCCGTCCCAGCGAGAAGGAGACGCTTACTTCAAGGCTCATTGACCGGCCCTTAAGGCCCCTTTTCCCGAAGGGGTATCGCTATGAAACCCAGATCATTGCTACCGTGCTTTCGGTGGATCAAGAAAATGAGCCGGATATACTGGCTCTGATCGGGGCTTCGGCAGCCCTGGAAATGTCCGGTATCCCTTTTGCCGGCCCTATAGCCGGTGTGCGGGTCGGGCGGATTAATGGGCAACTGCTGCTTAATCCTACCTCCGCCCAACTGGCGGATTCAGATATCAACATCGTGGTAGCGGGAAGTAAGGATGCCATTGTGATGGTCGAAGGCGGCGGCCAGATCGTCCCTGAAGAGGTAATGCTGGAGGCCATATTTTTTGCGCATGAGGGTTTGCAGCCTATCCTGCGGTTGCAGGCCGAGCTCAGGGAGGCCGTCGGCAAACCCAAGAGGGTGGTTCCTGAGGTAGTGGAGGATGAGGCCCTTAAGGCCCGTGTTATGGAGATAGCCGGAGACGATCTTCTCCAGGCTATTACTGTTGGCGCTAAAATGGAACGCGGAGAGCGGCTGCGGGCCATTGAGCAAAGGGTCGCGTCGGCGCTTCTGCCGGATCACGAGGGGCGGGAAGGAGAGATCAAAAAACTCTTTTATGCCCTGGAGAAAGAGACCGTCCGGGCCATGATCGTGAAAGAAAAAAGGCGCATCGACGGCCGCGGATTTAAAGATATCCGGTCTATCTCCTGTGAGGTCGGCGTGTTGCCGAGGACACATGGTTCAGCCCTTTTTACCCGCGGCGAGACCCAGATTATGGCGGTTACTACCCTGGGAACGTCTGAAGACGAACAGCGTATTGAATCATTGAATGGGACAACCTTTAGGCGGTTCATGCTGCACTACAATTTCCCGCCCTTTTGTGTGGGCGAAGTGCGTATGATGCGGGGGCCCGGGCGACGGGACATAGGTCATGGGGCGCTGGCGGAAAGGGCCATCACAGTAGTTTTACCCACTCAAGAAGAATTCCCTTATACCATCCGCCTGGTGTCTGATGTGCTGGAATCAAATGGTTCTTCCTCTATGGCCACGATTTGCGGCGGGTCTTTATCTCTTATGGATGCGGGTGTGCCCATAAAGACCATGGTGGCCGGGATTGCCATGGGGCTGATAAAGGAGGGGGAAGAGATTATCGTCCTGACGGATATCCTTGGAGACGAAGACCACCTCGGAGATATGGACTTCAAGGTGGCGGGCACCGACCAGGGAATTACCGCCCTTCAGATGGATATCAAAATCAAGGGCTTGACCAGGGAGATCATGAAGACAGCCCTGGAACAGGCCAGGGAAGCGCGGCTTTTCATACTCGGAAAGATGCGCGAGGTAATCCGGCAACCACGTGAGGCCCTGTCCATATATGCCCCGAAGATCGTCACCATCCATATCAACCAGGATAAAATAAGGGACATAATCGGCCCGGGTGGAAAGGTGATCAGGCAGATTACCGGTGAAACCGGGGCTAAAATCGAAGTGGAAGACGACGGCAGTGTCCGGATCATTTCTCCTAATGATGAAGTTCTGGAACGCGCCCTTGCATGGATTAAGGATATCGTTCGTGAACCGGAGGTCGGGGAGTTATACCTGGGCAAGGTCAAAAAGATCATGGATTTTGGCGCGTTTGTGGAGATACTGCCCGGGCTTGACGGCCTCGTGCATATCTCGCAACTTGACACACAGCGTGTAAATAAAGTCACCGATATCCTTCACGAAGGCGACGAGGTCATGGTGAAGGTCATAGAAATCGACAATCAGGGCAAGGTCAAGCTGAGCCGCAAGGCCGCCCTGGGACAGACCGTTAAACCGGTCGCTTAAAATGGAACGCAAGGTATGAACTGACGTGTATCGCAAGACTATCCTCGACAATGGAATCAGGGTGGTTACGGAACATATTCCGTATGTGCGCTCTGTTTCCATGGGTATCTGGGTAACCGTGGGGTCGCGCGATGAAGCGAAAGAAAATAACGGCATTTCTCATTTCATCGAACACATGATCTTCAAGGGGACGGCCAAGAGGTCGGCCCTCCAGATAGCCAAAGAGTTGGATGCCGTCGGCGGCATGTCCAATGCCTTCACCTCCCGTGAGAACACCTGCTTTCACGCCCGGGTCTTAGACACCCACGTGGATGTCATCGTCGATCTCCTCTCAGATATTTTTTTGAACTCTCTGTTTGATCCGGCGGAAACAGAGAAGGAGCGACAGGTCATACTACAGGAAATCAGCATGGTAGAGGACACCCCGGACGACTATATCCATGACCTTTTCAGCAGCCTCTTTTGGGGTGACAACCCCCTTGGCTTCTCTGTGCTGGGGACCGCCCAGAACGTCACGCAGATAGATTCCCAGACCATACATAAGTACTTGCATAAGACATATTTGCCGGACAAGATCGTGGTTGCGGCTGCCGGCAACCTGGAACATGATGCCTTTCTGTCACAGGTGAGGCGGGCGTTTTCCATTGTGTCTGGCCGGAACGGTGTGCCTAACCGTGTGACCCCCGCCGTAAAATCCCATCTGGCGGTTCACCCCAAAAAATGTGAACAGGTCAACCTGATTTTAGGGACAAAAAGCTGTTCGGCAACAGATAGCCGCCGATACGCCTGTATGCTTCTGAATATTATACTGGGCGGCAGTATGAGCTCCCGGCTCTTTCAGGAAATCAGAGAACGCCGGGGACTGGCTTATACCATTTACTCCTTTATCTCCTCATATATGGACACGGGTCTTTCGGGTATCTATGCCGGGGTAAGCAAGAAAAATGCCGTCCAGACCATAGAACTGATTCTGCGTGAGATACGAAATATCAAGAAAAACTCTGTTGATGAGGCGGAACTGGCCAGCGCCAAAGAGCATTTGAAGGGCGGCCTGCTATTGGCCGCGGAAAGTTCTGATAACCGTATGACCAGGCTGGCCAAGAACGAAATACACTTCGGCCATTTTATAACCTATGATGAGCTGATAACAGAGATAGATGCCGTAACCAGAGAAGACATCGCCATGCTTGCCCAGGAGTATCTTTCATCAGAGACATTGACTCTGACGGTCCTGGGGCCTGTTTCTGAAAAAGATATTCCAGAAGATATGCTTTCCTTGTAACCTCCGGCCCTAAAATATCACGCAAAGCCGCCAAGGACGCAAAAAGAACAAAATTTGGAACTCAGGAACTCATAAAGAAAAATACTGTTCTATTTCTGATTTTCTGCCCCGGCGAATCTGTTCGCCCAGGCGAATCTGCATGAGGCACGACCTCAGGCACGACTTGATTTCCAGATTTTCATTTTCCCTTCGCGGTATTTGCGCCTTTGCGCGAGAAATTGACTTTTTACGAAGCCGTCAAGGTTCAGAGAAAAAACATGGATGATACCATTCTGATAAAAGTAAGGCGCGTAAGACCGGAAAAAGACGCCGATATACCGTTGCCCCGTTACATGACGGAGCATGCATCAGGTATGGATATTCACGCCGCACTGGATAGCGAGATATCCATTTTGCCTGGAGAGGTTTATCTTGTCCCAACCGGCCTGTCTGTTTCAATTCCCCCTGGTTTTGAATTCCAGGTTCGCCCACGGAGCGGTTTGGCGGTCAAACACGGGATCGGAATCATAAATGCCCCCGGGACTATTGATGCGGACTACAGGGGAGAAGTCTGCGTGGCCTTGATTAATTTCGGCAAAAAGCCGTTCGTCATTAGACGCGGAGAGCGCATCGCCCAGATGGTGTTAGGCCGGGTCCACCGGGCCAATCTGGAACTGGCGGATGAGCTTGACCCCAGCGCCCGAAATACCGGCGGTTTTGGACATACCGGCCGATAAATACCGGCCCATCTTCTAATATTCCTGCCTGCCATTCTCCTTCTGTGCCTACTCCTTTCCCTTGATGTCGTCTACCGGATGGGAACTATATAATGACAATACGGCGAAATTTGTGCTATAAAAGCAAGATTAAGGACCTGACACGCTTATTTCTTTATTTCTATAGCGGTAAATGCCGAATGATTCTCGCACGCCTCGGCGCATCTGCGACCTGATGGGCTTTTATTTAGAGGGGCAAATGATGACTGACGAAAAAGCGCCGGTTTCTATTGAAGTAGTTCAGCGCCAGATAATCATTATCCGTGGCGAAAAAGTCATGCTGGATCGAGACCTGGCTGAACTGTATGGAGTGGAAACGAAGCAGTTGAAGCGCGCCGTTCGCAGGAACATAGATAGATTCCCGCCGGACTTTATGTTTGAACTCACTAAAGAAGAGTACGACGCTTTAAGGCGCCAATTTGGCACCTTAAAAAGGGGCGAACACGCAAAATATCTGCCGATAGCCTTCACCGAGCAAGGCGTGGCCATGTTATCATCAGTGCTCAACAGTAAACGGGCCATTGAGGTGAACATATTAATCATGCGGGCCTTTGTGCAGCTTCGCCAGATGATATCTTCGCATAAAAATTTGCTGCGTAAGGTAGAAGAAATAGAAAAGAAATATGACGAGCAATTTCAAGTGGTATTTGAGGCCATCAAGCAGTTGATGACTCCACCGGAGAAGCCGAAACGGAGGATCGGATTTTAAACTGGGAGGGCGCGTTCCTTATTCCCAATGGGTTAAAGCACTCACAAGAAGGTCGGCAGACCACAGGATATCGCCGATGTCTATTATCTTAGAAAGATAGAAAAGGAATGGGGCGATGAATAAGCGGCCGCTGTTATATTATAAGACGATGGAGCAGATGAAAGAGTACCGGGAACGGCCGGCCATTCAAAGGATTAAGTGGCTTGAGGCGCAGATGGAGTTCTTCTATTATGCCATGCCTGATAAGGCCAAGAAGATCAGGGATCGGATGCTCGCGGAAAAAAAGCCGCAACCTTTTAATAGATAGATTCATTCGTGGACAGCAGGAATATGCCCTTATAGAAAAAGGGTAGGGGTCTGTTTGCAACGGGTTAAAGCTCCAATCGAAGATGCGCCGGGGCGTACAAGAAGGAAGGGCTGGAGAGAAAATTAAAGACCTGACTCTTATTTGCGGCCAGATTTTTAGATGATCAAAGGCGGTGATGGAGTTATGCAACGTAAGAAACAATGTCCCATCGGCCCACAAAGCGCCTGGACGCAGACGGACTAAAAAACGCGCCCGCTGCTCAACTGCCGCATTAGGAGGATAAATGATGTTTGGATGGCTCAAAAGAAAGTCGGAAGAACTATCACGGACACATATTGCTCAGGCTCTGGAAGAGCTTATCGAAATTGCCAACCGAGCAGATGCAAATATTCGTCGGACTGGTGTAGTAAACCCGAATGATGTCAGAGCAGTCACTAAAGCGAAAGATCGACTGATGATCGACATGTGTGGTCCAGTACCTCTAGAAGTCGTATGGAAAGAGATAATCCAACCGATCCTTGCTAGACCAAATGTGTCTGATGGTGCGAAAATGGCAATTACACATGTCTACGAATACATGCAAAAGAGGTAATTATGGGAAGGATAGTGACTTACAAAGAGGGTCGATAATCGACACTTTGGGCTATATTCGGAAGAGAAGGTCATACTCTCGATTGCTCAGTCAGGCATAGTGATTTACAGAATGAAGCTTGCAGGGTTTGTTCCTGGCGAAAAGATTGCGGAGTGGCTACCCAACGACCTCGACCGTTTCCTTTTTGGCGGCGAGTACCCAAGCGGATCCCCTTTTCGCTATACGGTTGAGAAAATGTGCTCCTTTTCGACAATAAAGGATCTCAGTATTTCTTGATGGAAGGTATGCGAGGTTTTTTATAAGTTTCTGATAATAGCATGCTCACATATGCTTCAAACCCGCGCGCCATTTGAAACGACGGTCATGCATGTAGTTCGCCATAGCGTCAGCCACAAGTAGAAATTTGGGGGTTAGAGCCGCCTTAAAGAGGTAAGAAAATGAAAATAAGTCAACACACATTAATAGCTGAAGTGAGAGAAATTATTGACGGTATCTTGGAAGATAAACGTTTTCAATTTCTAGCTGAACGAGGTTTCTTAACGAAAGATAATTCACCATCAGCTCCTGCTTTATCACCGCCAAATTATAGATTGCAAAAATTTTTGTGGGATTCTGAAGTAGTAAGAAAAACAACGGATTATTTTAATATGCTTAAATCAAACGTCAACGATTGGTTTATCAAAGATTTTTTAGCATTAGAAAAAACAGACGCCGATCAACTAATAAAAGAGGGGTTAGTTGAGGCTAACAACGAAATTACAAAAAAGGGACGTGGTGCTGTGATTCAAATAATAGACGAATTTATTACTTCAAAAATTAAACCCGTTAAGGCAAAGCAAAGGAGACCATGATGGACAAGCCTGGCAATCTGCCTGGCGGTGTCGTGAGCAACATCAGGAATGTTCACTCCCGCAAGCTGTATATTGTGAGTACGGCACCTGAAATCGGTCAGGACTATTGGACAACAGCCATCTTTCCGGTTGTTGAAAAGAAGGCCTTGTTCGGACTCGTCAAGAAATGTACACCTGACTTTTACCACCAGATCGTAGCATTCATACGAAACTCTGAAGAGGATGCACACGAGGTCCACGTTCAAGTCCGAGACGTGGTAAGCAGCCGGAAGGAGGATGACTGGTTTGACTCTTTTCCTTCGCTCACACCTCTTGACGGATATTCTGAGGGAGCAAAGAAGAAACTCCGCTCTGTGCTTGGCGATGACACAATATGAAAACAGTTCCAACGAGGGCTCTGCACCGGAATTTCACTCCGCTGGTACTCCGTGAGATCCGGTGAGCTTTGCGGGTTACACATAAAAATGAGCATCATACAGAAAATTAAAATCTGGTGGCGTGGTAAGTATGTCTCTTATTCTATTCAAGAAATGATCGATCTTCAGCAACCAAAATATCTTAAGAAGCAAAAACCAATACCTGCCAGATTTGAGCCTCCTTTATTCGCTAAATTTTGTAATTTTATCGTACGGTTTTGGCTTCGACACTGGAAATGGATTATCGGGACAATTATTGCACTTATTGGCCTTAAATTTTTTTCTTGAATAATTTTTACCAAGGTGTAAAGGGTCGCGGTAGGAATGCCCGTTACCAAACACCCCCCCGCCCAGATCCTAGCGAGCGGTTTTCCCGCACTGCGGTCGGACACCGTCGGACACCGGGACAATCCTATATCCTCCTGTCAAGCGAAAAATGAAAAGAATATAAAATCAGCCTGTTACCGGTGGTTATAAATTCTGGGCATACGACTGCTACAAATCCTCAAGGATTTTTGGCAAAATTACTT
>JAQURM010000018.1 GCA_028715605.1 Desulfovibrionales bacterium | reverse complement strand
GTAATTTTGCCAAAAATCCTTGAGGATTTGTAGCAGTCGTATGCCCAGAATTTATAACCACCGGTAACAGGCTGATTTTATATTCTTTTCATTTTTCGCTTGACAGGAGGATATAGGATTGTCCCCATTCTTCCCCTACAGTCCAGTAGGGTGGGCTTTGCCCACCGTCTTTGTCGTCCTTCATTCTCTGCCGACATCAATCGGAATCTCCACCGGTGTCGCACCCCAATCCGGCGAATAGATTTCTTTCTCAACATAACGATGAAATGTCGAATACGGCCAGTCCTTCGGTGCATCTACAATCCGATGCTTTACCGGATTGTAATGGATATAATCACAATGAGCCGAAAAATCCTGATCGTCTCGAATCATGTGTTCCCAAAAACGCCTTTGCCACACCATACCTTCTCTATGCTTCTTTCGAGACGGGGTTGGATTCGGGGTGTCCAGCCAACATCGGATCCTCTTGGTAAATTCAGTCTTTATCAACGCCCAACGCAATGAATAATCGATGTCTCCATCCGGTAAACGCCAAATGCAGTGCATATGCTCCGGCAGCAAAACCCAGGCTTCAATGATGAAAGGATGCGAATTGCGCACCCTTGCGGTGATGTCACGTAACAGTGCTCTCGATTCCTCCAGACAAAGAATCGGCTGTCGTTGGTGCGTAACCACCGTGAAAAAATATGTATTCCCCTCCCGTACCCTTCGATAATTCGGCATTTCATATGACCCGTATCCACAAATATTGTCAGCGGTTTTGGTGGGCAAAGCCCACCCTACGGGGCTGAATTAAGCCGCGCCGCGAAGCGGCGTCGGCTTGAATGAGTTGTTAGGCATGATTGAATTTTCCCCACTTTCTGAGCCGCCCGGTAATCCCCTCATCACCGCGTCATCAGCGCGAACACGCCCCAGCCCAGGTATTCACGCGTGTAAGCGGCGTAGCGCTCGGGTTCCGAGGTTAGTTTGGCTCGAACATCTTTCGCGAACTCGTCGTCGGGATTGGCTTCAAGCCATCGGCGCATGGTGAGCCACTTGGCCGCCTCGTATCTGTCCCAGCTGTCTTGGTCTGCCAAAACCATTTCCACGACGTCGTAGCCGAGGTGGCCGAAAGACGCGAGAAGTTCTGGAAGCAGGAGAAAGTCGGAGATTGAGCCGGCAAGACACCCCCTGGCAACATCTTCCGTCGGCGGTAACTGCCGCCAGTAGGGCTCGCCGATGAGGATGATCCCTCCGGGGCGGAGGCTCTGCGCCAGAAGCTCGATGGTGCCGACGACTCCCCCAGCGATCCACGTGGCACCGAGACAGGCTGCCACACCGGCCTTCTCGTCAGAGACGAAGCCGGCAGCATCGCCATGGATGAACTTGACTCGATCGGCGACACCGAGTTTTTCAGCGCGGAGTTTCGCTTGCTCGGTGAACAACTGGCTCATGTCGATGCCGGTGCCGATGACTCCGTAATCGCGTGCCCAGGTGCACAGCATCTCCCCCGAACCGCTGCCGAGGTCGAGCACTCGGGTTCCCGTTTCCAGACGCAGCGCCGCGCCGAGAGTGGCGAGCTTTTCGGGTGTGAACGGGTTATGGATGCGGTGAGCACTTTCGGTGATGTTGAAGATCCGTGGAATATCCAATGCAGAAAATCTCCTTACGGGTGTGAATAGATTCGGTCACTGCCTAACATTATATATTATGTCGACTCGACATAAGTATGGCAATTTATTCCCCCTTCGCTTCGCTCAGGGGGAATGCGGCACGGTGGAAGATTGGAAGCTCCCCGCAGTCCGCCTTGGGCGGACGGGAAATGTCTTCATTATGCATGTTCAAGACGCCTTTTCAAGACGCTCAGCTACCCAGACCTTGATGATGGATTGTCGAGGCACGCCCAGACGTTTCGCCTCTTTATCTAATAAGTGAATCATCCATAAGGGGAAATCTACATTTACCCTTTTCTGTTCCTGCTCAGGTCTTCTGGCTTTTGACAAATCAAGATATTTAGAGATATCCTCTCCTTCATCAAATTTCTTTTCAATTTCTTTAGCCTTAATAGCCTTCATATATATCAACCTCCTCTTTTCTCGAACGTCGTACCGAAATAATTCTTATTTTATCTCCCCTATAAGTTATAATCCCGGACCAATGCTTCTCTGAAATACTACCTATTACCAAAAATCCTGGTTCGTCACTTGTTCTTAAAGGAATCTCCATTAAATCAGGATCATCCCATAATTCCTGGGCCTCATAAAAATCAATACCGTGTTTCTGCTTGTTGCTTTCACTTTTCTTGGGGTCAAACTCAAACTCCATAGTATAATTACTATACCTTAAATATACCTGTAGTCAATAATAATCTTGCCGCCGACACCTGGCCCCATGGGGAGGCGGGAGCGACATTCCTGCGTCCTTCTCCGCCAAAAAGCGATCTAATTTATTACAATTTTGCAAAAAATGAATTCCCCCATCCTACAATTTGGTATTTTTTAAATTCCTTTCTCTGATAATACATTCCCCGTACATTTATTTTTAAGGAGTTATAACAACCGGTTATCTCCATTCACCGTTATTTTTTCTAACTGGCATGGTTCTTGGTATGGCATGAATTCTAAAGGGAATAAAATTTGTTTCTCGTGCTGGAGGAGGAATATAATGAAAAAAGATTCGCGTTACTTAAAGGGTTTTCTAACGGTTATTGTAGGCTTAATTATGAGTGCGGTTATTATTCTACCGGCCATGGCGGAAGAGGATATGCCCTCTGCCGACCTGTCGGTTTCGGTCTTGAGCGATTATATCTGGCGGGGGCAGGAACTGAGCCGGGATAGCATTGTTGTCCAGCCCTCCACGACCATAGGCTATAAAGGCTTTTCGGCCAATGTCTGGGGCAATCTGGACACCGATCCCTATGTAGCGATTGGGAATAATCCGTCTAATTGGAATGAGACTGATTTTACGCTCTCGTACGGCAGGGACTTTGGTCCTTTGAACATAAGTGGAGGCTGTATCTATTACGGCCTGGACGGCACCGATGATTCTCAGGAGGTCTTTCTGGGGTTGGGCGTTGATACGCTGCTGTCCCCCTCGCTTACTGTTTACAAGGAAATCACAGCTATATGCACTGGTATGTTCTTCTTGGCATATCCCATTCTTTCAAGATCACCGAGGCCGTCTCCCTGGACCTTGCTGCCTCGGCGAGCTATCTGAAGAGCGAAGACGTCGATGAATACCCCGAGATTAACGATCAAGGAGCAGCTACGGGCGACAAGTTTAATAACTTCCACGACGGCGTGATCTCAGCCAGTCTGCCTGTTTCGGTAGCGAAATATGTGACAATAACCCCTTCCTTGTCGTACACTTTTCCGCTTTCAAGCGACGCGAGCGACGAGATGAAATACCGCAGCAAGACCGGCGAAGACGATAACTTTGTTTACGGCGGCGTAACCCTCAGTTTGGCATTCTGAGAATCAAGCTCCATGTCCCTGCGGCACGGCCTTCACATGGATAGTGTAACGTCGGCCGCGGGGCACTGCCTCTCTAAAGCCCAACCAGTCGATCTTCACCAGTGAAATGAAAAGAACCTCTTGTTTATCCCGGCCATTTTATCTCTTTTTGCCTGCCTACAATGACCAGGGTATAATTATCAGGGTAGAGATACTTCCTGGCAGCATCCGCCACCTGATCTTTGGTTACTGCCTTTATAACCGCCGGATAACGCTCCGGGTAATCGAGGCCCAGATTGTAGAATTCCATATCGGTCAACAGCCCGGCGATCTTGGCATTTGTATCCATCTTTAAGGGAAAGCTCCCGGTAAGATACAACCTGGCCTCGTTCAGTTCTTCATCAGATACACCATTTACCCTGATTCGTTTCATTTCCTTGAGAATTTCATCTATAGCCACGCCGGCCGTCGCATTCCTGGTCTCCACTACGGCCTGGAAATAACCGGCGTACCTGCCTGAAACAAAGGCGCTATAGATGCTGTAGGCCAGCCCCTTTTCTTCCCGGATATTGTCCATCAGACGGGAACGGAACCCGCCGCCGCCGAGGATGTAGTTCATGATAAAGACGGCGTAATAGTCGGAGTGGCTGCGCGGGATGCCTCTGTGGCCAAGGACAATATTGGCCTGGGTAAGATCACGGTCGATCTTTTTTATCCGGCCGCCTCTCCCTTTGCTGTCTGAGGGGATATTAATCGGAGTCTCGATGCCGGTCTCCGGCCAGGGCCCCAGATATCTTTCCCATAAGGGCATAAACTCTCTTTCTGTGATCTGGCCGACCACAGCACAGATGACCCTGGAACGGGATAATCGCTCCTGGTAGAAACCCATCAGGTCATTTTTGGTCAGGCCGGATATGGATTTCTCTGTTCCCAGCAGCGGCTGCCCATAAAAACGCTTATTAAACAGCTCCGCCAGAAAAGTCTTTTGGGCAAGCGTACCCGGATCTTCCTCTTCCTTATGGATACGCGCCTTGAATTCTTCCTTCTTTTTGGCTATCTCTTTTAGCCGGAAGGCCGGCTGGGTAAGGACATCGGACATAATCTCCAGACCGGTAGGCAGGGCCTTCTTCAAGACATTCAGGGTAATAGAGGTATAATCTTTTCTAGACTGGACTACCAGCGCCCCTCCCGTAAACTCTATCTCTTCACTGATCCGGGCAGCCGTGCGCCGGCGGGTGCCGGTTAAAAGACTCTCGGCAGTGAGGGCCGCCAGTCCTTCCCGGCCCCCCGGATCAAACAGAGAACCGGCCTCAATGACCAGATGCATATATACTGAGGGAAGAGCCTTAACCTCCTTGAGCAGGACGACCGTCCCATTCGGCAAGACAATACGCCCGGCAAACGCGCTTCCGGAAGACACCGTTTTTTTAGGCATGAAACAAAACTCCTTTTTAGTTTTCGTCCGAAATCAAAAGATTCCGGCCGAAGCATTCAGCTATCAGCAGTTAGCTGTCAGCAAAAACAAAATCTACTCTCCGGCCCGGGACTGATAGCTGATGGCTGAAAGCTGAGAGCTTTTCTTCCCGGATACCTTTCGCATATGCGCCGAGGCGTGGGAGAAACCCGGCAATACCGGGACCAAAACCCCTACATTCTTTTTATCCTTATGAAAATAGGTATTGGCCACCCTTTTTATATCGGAAGCAGTGACTTTTGCGATACCCGGCAGATAGGCATACAGATCCCGCCAGTTACTCACCGTATGATAGATGCCCAACAACATTCCCTGGTAAAAAAATGAATCCTGATGGAACACAAGGGCCGCTTCGGACATATTCCTGGCCTTTTGCAGCTCTTTTTCCGTCACGCCTTGCCTCTTTATCTTTTCCAATGCCGCTTCAATCTCCTCTTCCACTGCCTCGGCCGTCTTACCGGGCATTATGGGCGCAAAGATGTGGCAAAGATTGGGATCGTGCGCTAACCGGGGATAATTGACATTGATGTCCAGGGCCAACTGTTTCTCGCGTACCAGACGGCGATAAAGTCGCGAACTCTTGCCCTGGCCCAGAATAAGGGCCAGAAGCTCCAGGGCAAAGCTGTCTTCATGCCTGAGATTAGGGGTATGGAAGCTCATAAGCAGATAAGAGAGCTGGGCCTCCCGCTTCAGGCAGAATCTTCTTTCTCCTCTCTGGGGCGGCTCATCACATACGATCGGCGATGGCTCCGGCCCGGGTTTGATACGGCCAAAATATTTCTTGATTTTTAACAATAGCTTTTCTTTTTCCATGTCGCCGACGACAATGACCGTGGCCCGGTTCGGCCTGTAATGCAGCCGGTAATAATCCTTAAAGTCTTCATAAGCGGTCTGGCCGATATCCCCCATCCAGCCTATTATCGGCCACATGTAGGGGTGGGTGCGAAAGGCGACAGAATCCATTTCTTCAAAGAGGGAGGAGACCGGATCATCCTCGGTACGAAGGCGACGTTCCTCCATTACTATATCCCGCTCCGTGAGAAATGCCTGCTTATCAACGGCCAGATTAGTCATGCGATCAGATTCCAGATCAAGGAGTACTTCCAGGCGGTCCCCGGCTATATTCTCAAAATAGGCCGTATAGTCCTGGGAGGTAAAGGCGTTCTCATTTCCCCCATTTCTTTTAACCAGGCGGGAAAACTCCTTGGGCCTGTATTTTTTAGTGCCGCGAAACATAAGGTGCTCGGTAAGGTGCGAGATTCCGGTCTTACCAAGGCGCTCATTACGCGATCCCACCCGGTACCACACCTGAAAACTGACTACCGGGGCCTTATGATTTTCGAGAAGCAGGACATTCAACCCATTATCTAAGATAGTTTCCGATACTGGCAGTCCCATCTTAAAATCCCTCCATTAATGATAGTGCTTCAAAATTTAGCCCATAGTTCACAGCGCGGTGAAGCCGCGACCAAAAGCGCTTTGCGCGAATTCCAAATGACGTAACACGTTAGCTGTTTGAAAAGATATAGTCGTCCAGAAAATGGCGACTCAAAAATCCCCCTTAATCCCCCTTTTCCAAAGGGGGAAGTGTTTCTCCTCCCTTTGGAAAAGGGAGGTTGGGAGGGATTTAAAAATACTTTTTAAAAAAGCTAAACTGATACAAAATGACAAATTTCTAATTTCGAAATCTTTATATCTCTGTGCGCTCTGTGGCTAAGTCCCTATCACCTTTAGATCCACTACCCGTAATTGCAAGGATTCCCGGCCCTGATAGGTATTGGTATCCAGGGCAAAGGCCATGGCCGCCTCCAGAAATTCCGCATCAGGCAGAGGGGCCATATTAAAGCCCATAGCCTCCCATACCCGCCCGTCCTGGTGCACTCTTAATTTTACGTGCTTTTCTCCGATTAACCGCTGCTCTATGATCTTAATGGGTGAGGTGCCCAAAAGAGGATTCGGGTTCCCCATCCCAAAAGGCGGCAGTAGGTAGAAATCATTGAGAAAGGATTTTTCACGTAAAATTGACAACTGAACGCTGCCTTCCAGCCATAGTCTGGGAACGAGGTCCTCGATGGTTACTTTATCAGACACCGCAGTCTGAAAAACCTCCTTGAACAAAGGCAGATTTTCCTCGCGCAGCGATAATCCGGCGGCTTCCTTATGACCGCCAAAATCCTCCAACAGCTCACGACACATGGCCAGCAATGCATAAAGGTCAAGATCTGCGGCGCTCCGGCCCGATCCCCTGGCCTTTCCGTCTTCCAGAGAAAAGAGTATGGCGGGCCGGGCATATTTCGCCGCCAGGCGTGAAGCTACGATACCGAGCACCCCTCTATGCCAGTGCGGCGAGGCATAGACCAGGGCCTTTTCCGTCTGCAATACCTCCGCCGTAATATAGCCGGTAAGTTCCGTGAGCATATCTTCTTCCGCGGCCTGACGCCTGCGGTTAGCCTGGTCTAAAGCGGAGGCTATCAGTTCAGCCCGGACGCCGTCTTCAGTCACGAGTAAAGCGAAGGCCTCATCGGCGGAGCCCATCCTGCCCGCGGCATTTAGCCGTGGAGCAAGCCGAAAACCTATATCGTAGGATGAGGCCTTCGCAGTATTGACCAAACTGACCGCCTTTAGAGCGGCAACCCCGGGCCGTCTTGCCCTGTCAATGATCTTCAATCCCTCTTTGACCAGTATCCTGTTTACACCCCGTAAAGGCACCATATCGGCTATGGTCCCGATAGCTACCAGATCCAGATATTCTTTGAGATTGGGACGCTCCCGGTCCGACCATGCGCCGGCCGTAACGTCATGAAACAGGACCCGCCTCAAGGCCATAATCAGGTTAAAGGCCACCCCCACACCGGCGAGCTCTTTATCCGGATAGTTACATCCTGGCTGCTTCGGATTGACCGCGGCCAGGGCCGGAGGAAGCACATCCGGCACACAGTGGTGATCGGTAATAATGACCTCTATACCCTGCCCATTGGCGTAGGCAACGGCTTCATGGTTGGAGATGCCGCAATCCACGGTGACAAGCAGGTCCGGTTTATCATCCAGAAAACGCCTTAGTATCTCCGTCTTGAGACCATAACCGTCACGGATTCGGTCTGGTATGTAATGAGAGACAGTGGCGCCCATTCTCTTTAGAAAAAGCCACAAGACAGCAGTGGCCGTGACCCCGTCCGCATCATAATCTCCATAGATCAATATCTTTTCACGGCGGCGCACTGCATCGGCCAGGCGGTGCGCCGCCTTATCCATATCCTTGAGCAGGAAGGGTGAGGGAAGGTTTTTAAGGGAAGGATGCAGGAAGCTGTGCGCCCCGGCTGTATCCTTTATGCCGCGATTACAGAGAAAAAGCGCTATCAGGGGATGCAGATTTGTCTCTCTCTGCAACTTTTCCAGCGCCAATAAATCCGGATCGTTTTTATGCCACTCCCTTTCCAAAACATCCCCCGGAATGCCCTGTTTTTTGACTCCAGCACTATAACAAAGCCTGACCCTGAGTCAAGAAAACTTTAGGCCCTTCATTTTTACTTGATTGACGGCCATTACTCCCGTAGAATGGCTCAAATAAAATTTGCGAGTGGTTTAAAGAAATAAGGGTACGTTAGATCTCCATGTCAAAGGAAAATCCGAAATCAGAAATCCGTCATGCCAAAGGCAGATTCGCCGAGGCGAACAAATCCGCCCGGGCGGAAAATCCAAAATCGAAAGAGACAGACACGGCCCAGATAGCCCGTTCGGCCGGATCGGTCAGCGTGGCGGTCTTTGCCAGCCGCATCCTGGGCCTTATACGGGAACAGGTCCTGGCGGGCCTTTTCGGGGCCGGTTATTTCATCGATGCCTATGTCGTGGCCTTCCGCATCCCCAACCTTCTGCGCGATCTCTTTGCCGAAGGCGCATTAAGCTCGGCCTTTGTTACCGTCTTTACCGACTATGACCAGAAAAAAGGCCCTAAGGAGACCTGGAGGCTGGCCAACAACGTCCTGACCGCCCTTTTTGTTATCGTGGGCGCTTTGACCTTAATCGGTATATTTTTTGCCGGGGACATCATAATGCTGATGGCCCCTGATTTTTCCAGGATACCGGGGAAAATTGCCTTGACCAGGGACATGACCGTCATTATGTTCCCGTTCTTTATTCTGGTCTCGCTTGCTGCGGCGGTGATGGGCATGCTTAACACCAAGGGGTATTTTTTTATCCCGGCCATGTCCTCTGCCTTTTTTAACCTGGGATCCATTGTCAGCGGCGTTATCCTGGCCTTTGTTTTTCCCCGTTTCGGTCAGCCTGCTATCGTGGGCATGGCCGTAGGCACACTTATAGGAGGCTTCCTGCAGCTCGCCATACAACTGCCGTCCCTCCACAAGGTGGGTTTTCACCTGAGCCCCCTGCTTTCTTTCCGGGACGAAGGCCTGAGCCGGGTAATCAAGCTGATGATCCCGGCTATTATCGGACTTTCCGCCACCCAGATTAATATCTTTATAAATACCTACTTTGCGGCCAGTTGTGAGCAAGGGAGTGTCTCTTGGCTTAATTACGCCTTCCGCCTGATGCAGTTTCCGATTGGAGTCTTTGGGGTGGCTATTTCCATTGCCACGCTGCCGGTTGTTTCACGCCATGCCTCCAATAAAGACTTAACCCAGCTTAAAGGCGCTTATCTTGCTGCTCTGGTCATGGCCTTTGCCCTGACCATACCGGCATCCTGCGGGCTGGTAATACTCGCCAAGCCGATTATAAAGTTAATCTTCGAGCACGGGCGTTTCACCGGTTATGATACCCTGCACACGGCGGAGGCATTATCTTTTTACGCTATCGGTCTTTTTGCCTATGCCGCAGTAAAGATCGTTGTCCCGGTCTTCTACGCTTTAAACGATACAAAGTACCCGGTTATAGCGAGTTTTATGGCCGTAGTGGTCAATATCCTGGTGATTACTATGACTATAGACAGCTTTCAGCACAAGGCCATCGCCTTCTCCACATCAATCACCATGATTTTGAACTTTGTATTTCTAAGCCTTATCCTGTATCGAAAGGTGGAAGGCTATGACCTGGGCTATCTTTTTAAGTCTCTGGCCAAGGTGCTTATGGCCTCGGCGGCTATGGGCCTGATCGTATATTATGTACACGGGTGGCTTGAAGGCATCTGGGGACATGGCCTCCATGCAGAGCTTTTCTCCCTTTCGATTACTATAGCCTTTGCCGGGTTTTCATATTTCTTTTTACTTTATGCCTTGAGATTAAAGGAATGGCGGGTTTTGGCCGAAAAATTTGTTAAGCGGTCTAGAATGTGACCCGGCCGGAATGTATTCAGGGAGAGGATTTGTTCGCTGAGATGAAAAATCTATCAGATTTTACTTGCATAAGACCCGGATTTTTTATAATGACTTATACACAAGAGGACAATATATGGAGATTGTGATCGAATACTGCGGCAGATGAAATTTTCTCCCCAGGGCCGTCAGGCTGGCGGATAAGATCAAAAAGGCCTTTAATACAGAACCTGTCCTCATAAAGGGCGATGGGGGCGTCTTTGATGTACGGGTTGACGGCGAGATTCTATTTTCGAGAAAGGCCCAGGGGTTTTTCCCTGAACCGGATGAGGTAGTAAATAAAATCGGCGAGATTCTGCGTGGTAAAAAGTAACTATCCAGGTTCAAGGTTCCAAGGTTCATGGTTCAAGATTAGAGAGCGCTGAAGATTGATAGGAGAAGCGCGAAGTAGCCAACAGTGAACCGTGAACCTGACAACCTGAGTAATTACGGTTTTTTTAAGGAGCAATAATGCTGACAGTAGGACCTAATACCCATGTAGTTATAAAATATACGGTGCGCTTTGAGGAAAATGCAAACCCGGAGGAAAAACTTAACGTTTACCGGGCCAAGTTACTGATCGGATATGACCGCATTATCCCGGCCATAGAAGAGAAGCTGTTGGGGACTAAAGAGGGGGAGAGCTTTGAAATCGTAATCCCTAAAGGCCAGTATCTCGGCGCCGACCATCCGATTTACGCCCGCATTTCAGTAGAGGAAGTACGTCCTGCCACTTCGGAGGATATCGCCGTGCGCACTGAAAAAAGTTGTAGCAGCGGTTGAAGCATCTGAAATGAACCGCCGGAGGCGGTTCAGATCAAAGCCTTTTCGCTTTCTTTAACAGCGGCCTCTATCTCAGCCTGCAATTCCGCGGGCAACCCGTCTATCTGCACGTTCAGGAATCCCCGGACAATGGTGGAAGTAGCCTCTTCTTCGCTTAGCCCTCTGGCCATGAGATACTCAATCTCTTCCTGAGCGATCTTTCCTACTGCCGCTTCGTGCGACATATCGACGCCGGAGGCCTGACCCTCCAGTTCAGGTATGGCCCGGATAATCCCTTTTTCAGAGAGTATCAGTCCCTTGCATTCCAAATGCGCCTTTATGCCGGGTACTTCACCCACCAGAAGGCCACGCGCAATAATTTTTCCGCCAGTGGATATAGCCCGCGAGATAATCTCGGCCCTTGCTTCGGGCGCCTTTAACGTGACCTTGGCCCCGATATCAAGTTCGCTGCCCGGCGGCGCTACCAGTATGGAATTAAAACGGGCTACGGCCCCCCGGCCGGCCAGAGTGGCCGAGGGATAGGTCTGCAGGGACCTGACCGGCCTGAGCGAAACGTAATTAGAAATAAAGACGCCGTCTTCTTCGATGATAACGCCGGAGCGGGGGCGTACATAGACGTCTTCGCCCCAGTTATGGATCATGGTGAAGGTGAGCTTGGCCCCTTTTTTGATGTAAAATTCAGATACGCCGATATGCAGACCGGAGACCAGATGAGGAGAGGTGGCGCAACCGGTGATGATATGCAGCTCGGAGCCTTCTTCGGCTATGATGATGTTGTGCAGATGCTGGGCGAATTTTTCTTTGCGGATATAGAGACAGGCCTGTACCGGATAAATGACCTTTTCTCCGGGAAGGGCGCGGATAAAGTACCCGTTGTCCAGGTCAAGTTCCGAGGCTGCCGTATATTTGTCTGTATCGACACTTACGGCCTGCCAGCAGTAATCTTTGATTTTTTCAGGGTCCTGGATGGCCTCTTTAATAGGCAACACCTCCAGTCCCTTATAAGTTGACTGACAGTGGACAACAGAACAATCCGATTGAAAAAACGCGCCTGAATGTCCTTGGTTACTCAAGTCGAGACCGGTCTGATGCAGTCTTTTTTGCTCTTCCGGGTCAAGATCAGCATAAGAAACAGGCTCGGCCTGCCTGACAAATTTTTCCAGTTCTATGTCTTCCCCATAAGCGGCTTTTTTCTTCAGGGCCTTTTTTGCCTTCTCTTCTATCTTCTGCATCTTGCGCATTCCTCATAACCACATTTTTGTATTTCTTCAAACATCTCCCTGGGGTTGCCCTGACAATGAATCTTGCCATCAAGGAGTATATGCCCCTTGTCCGCCTCCAGGTAATTCAGAATAAAACCGGTATGAGAGATGATAAGGCCGGATTTCTGCCGGTGTCGCTTGAGTTTTTTCTGTAGAAGTTCCTTGATCATCTGGCCGATGACATTTAAATTTTCGACATCCACACCGGACTCCGGCTCGTCTAAGAGGACGAGATCCGGATCCTGGGTCAGGAGTTGCAGCAGCTCGCTCTTTTTGATCTCGCCGCCGGAAAAACCCCGGTTCACCTCGCGGTCCAGAAAATCGGCAAAATTGTATTGTGTGGCCAATACCTCACCCCGGCCGCTGCCGTTGCCACAAACGGCCAACATATCCCGCAGACGCACACCATGTAAGGTAGGCGGCCTCTGGAAAGAGATGCCTATGCCTAGCTTGGCCCGTTCATGGGGGGAAAAGGCGGTGACGTCCTGCCTTTTAAAAATTATAGCGCCGTTTATAATCTTGTACCGGGAAAAACCCATAAGAGTCAAAAGGAGCGTCGTCTTACCGGAACCATTCTTACCGAATAAGATGTGAGTTTCTCCCTGCTCAATTTTGAGGTTTACACCCTTAAGGATTGGCCGGCCTTCGACCTCAACCCATAAATCCTTTAATTCAAGCATAACCCTTCTCCTTATTTTTGCGCGAAAGCAGGATAAAATAACTCTCGCCGCTGGCTATGAGGCGCCGGTCTTTTTCAGTAGTTATCTCCGCCGACGCTATAGCCGCCCGGCTCCTTTTTCCCTTTATCCAACCCTTGGCTATAATGGTCTCACCCGGGGCGAGGGGAGATTTGAAGTCCACCTTAAGGCTTGTGGTTACTCCGGGCCCGATATAGTAGTATACGGCGTGGGCCATAATTTCGTCAAGGATGGTTGAGATTATCCCCCCATGTATAACATTCGCCCAGCCTTCATGCACTCTTTGCAAGGTGAGTGTGCTTACCGCTCCGCCTCCCGTGTAGTCAACGACTATCTTAAGGCCGATAGGATTTTCCGGTCCACAGGCAAAACAGTATCGGTCATCGCGTAGCTCTTTCACTGCGAGGAGTTATATACACAAATTAGGCGAAAAAAACAAGCGGCCCCGGTCAGGGACAGCAAGAAAGAAAAGCTTTCAGACAAAGGTGGACTTTCCTCGCATTTTTATGGAAGCCATTGTTCCTGAGCGAAACTTGCTGGAGCAGTGGGGCACCCTTCGAGGGCGAGCAGGAAGGGGAAAGCCAGCCCCTTAGAGGCTGGAAGGGGTAAGCATTCCCCATCTGCGAGCCCCGAAAGGGTCGCTGCGGAAGCCGTGAAGCGAAAGAACTAAGAATTCCGTTTCTAGAATGCAAAATTTGAATAAAAATCAACGTGTTGACATAATCTGCTGAGATTTTTTGGGGAAAGTCCTGTCAGGCGAATAGATTGACTTTGTCTACTTGTGATCCTTGTTCGGCCAATTCAACCTGTCGCTGATAGGCCTTAATAAAGTATGCCGAAACCAGGGAATAATTCCTGCGATTAAAATCAACACCGGGAGCAGGCGTGCTTTTATTCTCTGAATTAGCGGCAGGTGGGATATATCCCCTTGGGGAGGGATTTAAATTCACCGGCAGGACCGGCGCCCCTACATAAGAACGTAGTGAAATGGGTAGCGATTGATTATCAGCCATCTTCAATCCTATTTATAACTTATATCACAAGATCAAAGGAATGGCAACTGCCCTGATATCCTTTTAAAGTTATTAAAGGAACTGCCGATAAGAGGATTGAAAGGTGAGCTATACATGACTATAACCAACTACCATATTCAAAATGTAATAAGGGCCTACGGCCAGCAAATTAGTCGTACCCACAATCCGAATAAGGTCCAGCGAACTGAGGAACAGGAACAGTTGGACCGTATCTCTATATCTGCAGAAGCCAAGAAACGGCAGGTCATTAAAGACATAGCGTCTGAAGTGATTGACAAGCTTACCCATAAGCAGAATTGGAGTGGGTTTGAACGTGAAATCCTGAACAAGTTGAGCCAGGAATACGGCCGACCATTGGATATCCAGAAAGAGGAAACCGGATCAAATATTATTTTTAAAGTAATTGACGAGAAAGACCGAGAAGTAGTAAAATGCCTTAGTTTTGAAGATTCCGAATACCTGCAAAAAAGGCTTTTCGAACTTACTGAACTAGTGGTGCAAGAAAACATAGCTTGAGGGAGAACCTGAGATGAAGATAACAGACATTAACGCCAAAGAAAATGTAGCTCAATACGTACAAAATAACCAGGCTGCGCAGGAAACCAGGCAAGTTGAAAGAGAAAAGCAACCTGCCGCTGAACAGTCCCAGGCTACGGATAAAGTGGAACTCTCCGCGGCATCCCGTGATATCCAAAAAGTACAAGAAGTGCTGAAAAATACCCCGGATGTTCGTGCCGAAAAGGTACAAGAGCTGAAATCAAAGATCGAAAGCGGCCAGTACAGGGTCGATGCCCGGGAAATTGCCAACAAGATGATCTCAAGCCTGATCCAGGACCTTGCATAGGTAGCCCCTCCTCCTCCCCGTTAAAAGCCGGAGATTTTTCTCCGGCTTTTAATTTTGTATCATCCAGCATTATAAAAAATCGTAACACGTTAGGTGTTTAAAACAGTCCTATACTCAGAAAAGGCTATTAATCTGGAACTCACGAACTCATGAAAGAACAGAGCAACCAGAAGTCGAACTGCTGAAAATCAATTTGTCAAAAATACTTTCCTGATTTTCTGAGTTCCTGATTCAAACGTCTTCCTGAATTCTTTCAAGCCCTCTCCTTCCTGATTTGATATGTTTCTTTGCACTTTTTATCATGCATTTTCAAAAGGCTAAATTGTTACAAAAAATCTTATTTCTTCTGCGGCAGGATCGGGGTCTTGGTGCTGTAATGTTCCGGGTCCAGTACAATCTGTTTGGCCAGTCTCCTGGCAGAATTGATAACGATCGGCCCCATCAGATTAACGGTCATGTCTTGAGGCCGGTCCTTAGGTATGGTCACGATAGCCAGCAATTCCAGCTCTTCGACTTTTTCCGCACCGAGGCCCTCCATAAGTGCGGGGCTTACCGGGACATCATATGCCGGATTTAATATAAGGGGGTTAATAACTACAAAGGCCAGGGCAGGGTCGTCTAACGACTGATACCATAAGAAAGGTGAATTCTCCTTGTGTGGTATCAGGATGTAATCCTTACAGCCCGGAAAACCCAGGACCCCGCCGGGCATATGTATGACATTTCCCCCGGGTACTTCAAGCTCACCGAATCTTGTGGTCTTAAGTTTTATCTTTTGCTCTTCGTCAACCGATTTTAATTTCAAGTTAGTCTCAGTTTTCATTCTTACCGCCTTCTTTTTCTTCTTTCCAGACATCTGAGGCCTGACTCAGATCAAGTGGCGCTTCCCGCGCCGCATACTGATTCTCAAGTTGAATAATTCTATAGACTTCCTCACGGTGTACCGGCGCATTGGGAGGGGCTTCTATCCCTAATCTGACCTGTTTCCCCTTTACATCCACTACATAGACACGAATATCATCGCCAATAATAATGCTTTCGCCTTTTTTCCTCGTTAAGACCAGCATTCACCCTCCATGGTGAAAAAATCACCCGTTATCGTAAAAAGTCAACAAGACTGAGTTGCATAACCTTTGAGGCCGCAGTCAGGGCCGCCTGATAGGCAACCTCCTTGGTCTGTAGATTCAATATGGCCTCTGCTAAATCTGTATCTTCTATATCGGACAATCTTTCCGTGTTGCTTAATCCCAACTCGGCGTATATATATTTTTTCATATCCAATTTATTATATTTCGCTCCAAAATCGGCTACCTTCTCATTGATATAATCAGCGGCATCGCTTAAGCTGCCGAGACTGTCCTGAATCCCGCTCACGTTGTTGCCCTCCAGGGCCTCCTTTAAGTCAATAAGATAGGTAAAAAGGTTGGATGTCTCATCGTCGTCCATAAAGGCATCTTTGCCGTTTTTATTGATGGTCGCGCTGTTGTTGCGGCCTACCCGGATGTTTATGTCGTTCTCGTCGCCATTGTAGGTAACCGTACCCGCTACCGAATCATAGGTAAAGGGAGCTATATTTGTCTTCTGTCCGCTAAAGATATACTCCCCGGCTACCTGGGAATTTCCCAGGGCCACTATCTGTTCAATCAGATGCCCGACTTCTATTGCCGCTGAGGCCCGTGTAGCCTCGCTCTCCGTGGCATTAGCCATCTGAACGGCTATCTCCCGGGCCCGGGATATGATCTCATCCGTTTGCCTCAAGGCAATCTCTGCATTATCTGCCCATAATATGCCATAGGTGACGTTACGCTCATACTGTTCCGTTTCATCAATTATAGACCGTATTTCCAGGGCGCCGATCAAACTCACCGGATCATCGGAAGGTGTAGTATATTTCCTGCCGGAGGAGATGGTCTCATTTAATGTATGCATATCATCGGCTAATTTATCCAGGTTGTTGATTATCGAACCATAGATATTATTCATAGTTATACGCATGGTTGATTACTCCTATTTTGCAGAGAGAAGGGTTTGCATCATCTCATCCGAGGACTGGATTAACTTGGCCGCAGCCGAGTATGCCTGTTGGTACTGGATTAATTTGGTCATTTCCTCATCCAGAGAGACGCCGGAGACGGAATCACGCAACTGACCCAACTGAGTAACCATGTTCCGGCTAAAATCATAGCCGCTGTTATACCCGCGGGCTGTAATGCCGATTTCTCCCACCAGGGCATTATAATAGTCGTCAAGGGTTGCTGACTGCCCGCCGATGTCCACCTCCTGAATCTGCAAATCGGCCAGGGCCAGGGCATTTTCATTATCACCAAGGCTATAGTCACCTGTTGTTGAATCTATATTCCCCGCAGCAATATTATCTGTATTATCGGTGATAACCGAGTTAAGGGCTATTGACCCGGCATCATAGCCGTCAAAAAAGGTATTAATGCCCAGGGCCGCCAGAACGGAAGAGGTGTCATCTGAGAAGCCAAATCCAACTGCCGTGAGCTCTTCGCCGGTATCAACACTTATGGTCAGTTTTCCGCCACTCACCGAGGCGTCAACCCCGGAAATACCATCAATTGCAGTGGCAAGGGCATTCAATGTGGTACCCCCCACGTCCGCGTCTATCGCAATATTATTGGCTGCCCCCCCGATAACGTCGCCGTTGCTGTCATACAACCATAAATTGAAGGAGCCGTCCTGCACCACGTCGTAGAAAGGCAACCCGGAGTCAACGGTTCCTATCTCCTCAGTGCTATCGGTAGAGGCATAAGTGCCGGTCACCGTGGTAAATGGCTCCAGCCCCATACCCTGACTATGTTGGCTGTTCACCTCTCTGATAAAAGACTCGGCCAGGTTATTCACCTTGTCCAATACATCGGGGATAATCTCCTGTTTGACCGCCAACCAGCCGCCTAATTTCCCTCCCTGCACATCACCGCTGCTTATCTCCACCTCTGCCCCGGTGCTGCTGATCCAGTAAACCTGGCTGCCATTCAGTTCCAGGTCCCAGGACTTATCGGTTTCCACCAGGATATGCCCGCTATTGGACATAACGGTATAGGCGCCGCTGCCTATCTCAAAGTAATTAATATCCATAAGCTCCGCCAGTTGCTGCACCAGATAGTCACGCCTATCCCGCAAATCATTGGCTGCACCTACACCCTGGTCGGCCGCTATAATCTGCACATTGAGATCCGCGATTTGTCCGGTAAGGGAATTTATCTCTTCAACCCCCGCGTCGAGGTTAATATCCATATCCGTGCCGAGGCGCATCAGGTCGCTGTACAGACCCTGAAAGTGATCGACCAGTAGTTCGGCCCGCCCTACCAGCGTAGCCCTTTCGGCCTTACCGGAAGGGTTATTGCCCAAGTCGTGCCAGGCTGCCCAGAATTGTCCTAAAAGTTCATTAAGCCCTCCATCCGTGGTTTCGTTAAAAAGCGTTTCTACAACCGCCATGCTCGATTTCTTGGCCTCAAAGCCGGTCATAGTGGACACCTGCTGATTCACCTTCGCGGTCATGAACTTGTCATGGTACTGGATTATAGCCTGGCCCTGAACGCCTGTTCCTATCTCTCCTAACCCTATCGTGGTGGAGTTATTCGGCTCCATAACCAATTGCTGGCGGGAGTATCCCGGCGTATTTACATTGGCTACATTATGGCTGGTCACCTCGATGGCCATCTGCTGGGTAAGAAGGGCCGTCCTGGCTATGCTTAGTACGGCATTTACACCGCTCATGACCTTATACCTCTCTACTTAAGACATTGGCATTACACGAACAACGTGCATTCTTCCCCTGCGGGGTATAAAAAGGAGCGTTGCGGGGCGGCACCAGAATGGACAGGGAATCTTCTATAACCTCCAGGGTTTCCTCGATGAATCGTTTGTTGTTGCCGTTCCGCTCCCGTATGTCTCCCTTCAAGGCAGTAAGAATGGCCAGATAATTCTTAAGTATCCCGGCCTGCTTTTTATCGGCGACCTCCATCAGTGCGGTTATTGTGGCGTCTTCCACCACATAACCGTGATTTTTGAAAAGCCCGGCCGTAATATCTTTCAGGTTCTCCTCTACTACCTTTATCTTCAATATCTCTGTTTCCTTGGCCTTGCTTACCGCGCAGAGTTCTTCTACAGACAGGCTATGCAGGCACTCATGCTCTTTGTCCAGCAGCCTCAAAAGTTCCTGGTAAAAACCCACCTCTTTTTCCAGGAGTTCAAATATTCCTTTGGGAAGAAGCAAGTTACGATCATTCCTTTTGGTCGCCATCTTTGTTTACCCCACTCGTTTCTTTGTCTTTCAGGCCCCCCCGTCCGATTGAACCGGGGATTTCGTTTCTCCTGGTCTTTGCTATCGCCTCTGAAACCTGTTCATAAAGCTGTTTCCCCAGGCCAATCCCCCTATCCTCAGCCATTTTCCTGGCCACTTCCTGGTCAAACATAGAGGTATAAATATCCTCACCTGGACCCCCGTGAAAAAGGGCTGTTTTAGGAACGGCGTCACGCATCATCTTCAATAACTGATGGATAAAAAGCGACTCGAACTCGGCACACGCCGCCTTTAACTTTTCGTCCTTAGTACGCTTATCGGCCGATTGCCCTATCACCTTGATTTTGCTGCTTTCAGCAGGTATGGAGATATTATCTGCCATGATAATCTCGCTTTCAGCTTTCAGCCCATATCTAAATAATCTCTAAATCCGCCTGTAATGCCCCGGCCGCCCGCAAGGACTGCAGGATAACGATCAAATCACGCGGCGTGACTCCGATAGCATTAAGGGCCTTGATTACCTCACCAATGCTCGCCCCTTCCTCAAGGAGGAGCAATTTCTCGGCCTCTTCCTTTACGGCGACCTCCGACTCCGGAGTGACTACCGTCTCCCCTTTGGCCAGGGGAAGAGGTTGGGAGACTATCTGCCTTTCCTTGATCTGGATACTAAGATTCCCATGGGCTATGGCTACCCGGGACACCCGCACGTTCTCACCCATGACTACCGTACCGGTCTTTTCATTTAAGACCACCCTGGCGGCGATATCCGGTCTGACCTCAACCATCTCCAGTCGGGCCATAAGTTTGACTACGTCTTCGGATAAAGATTCAGGCACCGTAACCTTCACCGCATCCGCATCTATTGGTTCAGCAACAGCCATCCCCACCTCTTTGTTAATTGCTGCGCTCATTCTGGTTACAGTGGTAAAATCCGGGCGGTAGAGGCCGATCATTATCTCTTTCTGGGAGCCAAGGGCGTATGGAATTTCTCTTTCTACGGTTGCCCCGGCTGCTATCATGCCTGCGGTAGGATGATTCTTCTGGACACCGCCCCCGGCCGCGCCGCCTACGGCAAATCCGCCCACAGATACGGGTCCCTGGGCCAGGGCGTAAACATGACCATCGACTCCCTTAAGGGGCGTCAGGAGCAAGGTGCCTCCCTGGAGGCTTTTGGCGTCGCCCATTGAGGATACCAGGATATCCAGTTTGCTTCCCGCCTTGGCAAACGGCGGCAACTGGGCAGTAATCATCGCCGTGGCCACATTTTTGACCTTTACCTCTTTGGCTGAGACATGTACGCCCATACGTTCCAGCATATTCACTATAGACTGCACCGTGAACTTGGTCTGGTCGCTGTCACCGCTGCCGTTCAGGCCGACTACCAGTCCATAACCAACCAACTGATTGGTGCGCACCCCCTTGAAAAAGGCAATGTCCTTGATCCGGGCGGCTTGAGCCGAACCGGCAAGATATATAAATGAGAGTAGCGTTATAAGGGCGGCTAGAAATATCCGTTGCAGGTGGTTCATGGATGACCTCTTATGTAATTTCAAAAGCCTGTACTTCATTGAGGCTCTTAGCTTTTTGCTTTGAGCTTCCTACAGCGGCCATATATAATCCAGTATGCGCGCCAGCCAGCCCGGGCTCTGCTTTTCACTCAGGACACCCCGGCCCGTGTACGTAATGCGGGCATCGGCAACATAAGACGATATAATGGAATTATCCGCGGCAATGTCCTCGGGACGAATAACTCCGGTCAATATCATGTATTGTGTCTCGTTATTCACCCGGATCTCCCTGGACCCGCGAATGGCCAGATTCCCATTGGGTAAGACATTGGCCACCCGGCAGGAGATAGAGGCCGTTACCGTCGAATTCCGGCTGGTTGATCCTGACCCATCGAAATCACTGGCGATACCGCCTTCGATCATGCTGTCGGCACTAAATCTGCTGTTCCTGTCCTCTACGGCACCCTCAAAACCAAGCAGAGCCGATATGCCGCCCTTTACGCTGGTGCTTCGGCCGGTTTTAGTAGCGGCCTTCTTGGAGGCATTGGAGGTCTCCACGATATTGACCGTGACAATATCCCCTATGCTTCGGGCCCGGCAGTCACTAAAAATCTTTACCGGCATATTTTGGGCATAGATAGCCCCTTCCAGCCTATGCGGCTCCGGAGAAGGCATATCGGGCGCAATAGAGGACATGAGCGTTTTATCTTCAGGCATCATGCCTGCACAGCCCGCCAGAACCAGACTCAGAATAATAGTAGTCATAAACCGTCTCAAGCTATTCATAGCGCTCTCCATCCCGTACTTAAAGTTCCAACTGAACGGTAGATGCGTCTATGACCCGGGCATAGACCTCCTTCTTACTCTTGCTGTTGCGCACCCGGATCATCTCACCCTCTGCCCCCCCTTCCATGGCCTCTCCCCGGGCCCTGATTAACAGCGTCTCTGTGTCCGCTATTATTGCCACCCGATCTCCTTTTTTTATGATGGGGGCGAGTTCGAGCATGTCCCGCTTAATAATTTCTCCGGCCCGCACCGAGCTGACCAGTCTCTTGCCGACCGCCTCTCTTATATCACTTATAGCTGCATTACTGATCCGTGATATATCCCGGCGCGCCGTACACAAATCACCTTCCTGTATGACCTCGTGCCTTCGCATAGAATGATCCATACAGACCACCTCCCTATAGATATCAATATGCCCAAAGATGCGTACCTTTCTCACTTCCCGCCCGTTAACCCTGAAGACCACCCTCAAGGCCGTATCCCCCAGGTATGAGCCGTTCGGCGGTGTCACTTCAAAAGTAAATTGGCTGCCCGGCAGCGCTATTACCTCACCGACATGCACACGCGAGATAACCACATCTTCCTTGGACCAGGGCATGTGCGCATAAACAAAATCCTTGTAAATGGACTCAATGTCTCCCTGCGTAAGGGTATAGGGAGAGCGCTCCCCCCCACCTTCTCCAGATAGGGCGGGCGCGGCTTGTAACACGCCCAGCACGATAAGGAAGGAAAGGCCGATTATACCGATTGTTGTTGTTTTCCTCATAACCATTTACTACTAACTACTGCCTCCTGTATTCTGTATTCTGTATTCTATCTTATTATTTACTCTATCTCTTGAGATTATTCGCCAGTTCAAGCATCTGATCTGCGGTCTGAATAGCCTTGGAATTGACCTCGTAGGCCCGCTGGGTGATGATCATGCTGACCATCTCTTCCACGACATCCACGTTGGATACCTCCAGAAATCCCTGGGCGACGGTCCCGAACCCTTCTATCCCAGGGTTTCCCTGAATGGCCTCGCCTGAGGCCTCGGTCGGCCGCAAAAGATTTCGCCCCACGCTGAACAGGCCGGCCGGATTAGGGAAGCTGTACAAAACAACCTGCACTGAGCCCAGTTCTGTGCCATCCGCACCCGCGGCTACAAGTCGCCCGCCGGAATCGATGGAGATAGTTACCGTCCCGGTGGGCACGGCAAATTCCGGCTGCAGGCGATCACCGTCTGAGGTTACAACGTAGCCGTCCCTGTCCAGTTTAAAGGCGCCGGCCCTGGTATAAAGTTCCTCCTCATTGCTGAGGATCTTAAAGAACCCCTTGCCTTCTATGGCCCAATCCAATTCGTTCTTGGTCTGGTTATAGTCACCCTGCGTAAACAGTTTTTGCACCGCTACCGGCCGGCAGCCCATGCCGATCTGAATACCGGTGGGAACTGTTCCTCCGGTAGCGGTTGTCGCTCCGGCCATGCGCAGGGTCTGATAAAGCAGATCCTGGAAATCCGCCCTGCTCTTCTTAAACCCGGTAGTGTTGACATTCGCCAGGTTATTGGCAATGACATCCAGCTGAAGCTGCTGTGATGCCATACCGGAAGCCGCTGTCCACATGCCTCGTAGCATAAATGCTACCTCCTGTTTAGGATAAGCTGTCGGCAATCAGCCTGCCGACTGCTGCTAGATGTTCTTTCTGTTATGTCAATTTTCCGACATCATTGATCGCACGTGAGTCAATTTCATCTAATAGCTGGATTATTTTCTGATAAGACTCATAATTTCGCTGCACCTGAATCATCTGAACCATCTCTTCCATGACGTTGACATTGGACTGTTCCAGATAGCCCTGCCTGACCTGTGTCCCGTCGGCCGGGATCTCACTGGCCTGGGAATTTTTTAGCCGGTACAGTGAATTCCCCAACTTCTCCAGTACGGATGGATCGTCAAAATTAACTACAGCCAGGCTATCCACCTCGGCCATGACCCCATCCCCAGCCTGATCCATGGATATGCCCCCCACCTCGTTAATCTCAATAGTTGTCCCATCCAGGGTTATCGGCCCACCCTGTCCCATAACCGGGTAACCCTGCGCGGTAACCAGTACATTGTCGCCATTAAGGGCAAAGGTTCCGGCCCTTGTATAGAGGATCCCATCGGGGGTCTCTATCTTGAAAAAACCTGGGCCGCTCAGGGCCGCGTCCAGTGGATTGCCGGTCCGTTTAACCTCTCCCGGACCGAAATCCGTATAAATCGACTCTGTTTTAGCCGGTTTTACCTCTCCATTATAGGCAGTCAGCAGCAACTCACGGAAAGATATGCGGTCTCTTTTGAAACCGGCCGTAGCGACATTGGCCAGGTTGTTGGCCGTGAGATCCATCTTTTTTTCAAGAAGGAGGCCGCTCTCTACCGTTCCTTCCAGACCCGATTTAAAAATGACTTCCATATACCCTTCCAATATATACTTTTCGATGATTGTACCTTACTTTGTGCAATGCTTATGCCATTATCCGGCGCATTAAATAACTATTTGTTATGATTATAATTTTTAAAAACAGCCGATGCCGCTTGTATTGAAGGGAGGAATTGTCTGCCGGAGCCGTAGGCAAATTTTACCTATTGAGAATTTTCTGCCGTTCGCCCCGGCCAGCACTCGTTCATGCGATAGACAAAGGCCAGTATCTCGGCGACTAAAACGTAAACGGTTGGCGGGATCTCTTCTTCAAGGTCAAGTTTCGATAATATTTCAACCAGGTCCGGGTCTTCATGGATAGGGATATTGTTCTCTTTGGCCAGGGCTATGATCTTATCGGCAACAACTCCCTGCCCCTTGGCCGTGACCTTTGGGGCGGAGTCTTTGGCTGGCTCATACTTCAGCGAGACGGCCTTTTTGATCTTTTTCTTCCAGTTGTTCATGAGTTGCTCTTTGCGTCCGCAACCATATTGAAGCTCCCCGCAGTCCGCCTGGGCGGACGGGGAATCTCCGTATGCAAGGTAAAATACATCGTATTCGCTCGCATTCAGCCGTCAGCTTTCAGCTTTTGCTTCTACCTTCTGACTTCTGTCTCCTGTATTCTCCGTGCCTCTCCGTGGTTTCCTTGTTCTTTCCTGTCCCCTACGCGACATAGCCACGATAACGGCTTTCGACTCTGGCTATGTACTCCCGCGTCTCTTTAGGCAGGGCCTCCGGCCTTTTTTCCAGGTTACCCATCCCCCAGTTGTAGGCGGCCAGGGCCAGCTTTACATCCCCCTGGTAACGGTCCATCAACTGGCGCAGATAGCGCGTCCCGGCCATGACGTTCTGTGCCGGATCAAAGGGATCGGTTACGCCTAATTCGGCTGCGGTTGCCGGCATAAGCTGCATGAGACCCCGGGCGCCGGCCGGTGATAGGGCCTGCGGGTCGCCGTTACTTTCCACCGCAATAACAGATTTGATAAGCGCGGGTTCTACCCCGTATTTTCGGGACGCCTCGGTCACAATATGTTCAATATCCTGTCCGCCCTGTAAATTATTTGACACCCCGGCATCTAGCTCCCTTCCCTCCGGACGGTATTCCGCTCTATTGGACTGAGGGGATAGGTCGGGAAAATTCAAAGGGAAAAGTGATGAGGGAAGGCTGCCGTTTTCTTCGGATCCATTTTCAGAAAGGATGGCCTGCAAGACCCGGCTTAAGGCCTGAATAATCACTATATCCAGCGGTTGTTCCCTGGCCTGACCGGCTATAGAGGCGCGGAATATGCTGCCAAAATCAGGATGGGGTGCGGAACCGGAAGGTACTGCGGAAGCCGAAACAGGAAGGCCATTTGGAATACGCGGGTCTATTTTGCCTATCATGCCTAGGATGAATAAGCAAATTCAATGCCAGCATATCTATCCTCCCTTAATTTCATTGCCCAACCATTCCAGATAATCCTTATTGCCCTCAGCTACCGGCACGGCTAAAATCTCGGGCACTTCATACGGGTGGACCTCCCGAATAGACTTTTCAATCTCCGGATAAAGGTCTTTTCTGGTTTTAATTACACACATCCACTCTTCGGACGTCTCAATCGCCTCTTTCCAACGGTAAGTGCTGGTTATAGGCCCGATAACCTGGACGCAACCTGCCAACCTCTTCTCAACCACGGCCCGGGCGATCTTCCGGGCATCTTCCTTTTTTTCTGTAGTTGTAACCACCTGGATGTAGTCGGTCATCTCTTTACCCTCTTGTCAATATAAGCTGCGGCAACCACCAAAATACCCCCGAACAAAAGCACAATTATACCTGAAGTCACAGCGCCACCGGCATACAAGTTTATCTTTCCCAAATCCGGGCCAAGCAGGGGTTTCATCTCAGGATACAAAAATATGTAAATAAGTCCGGCCGCCAATCCACCCAATGTTCCTACCAAGGCATCTACCGCCCCTTCCCCAATCGAGACAATGAGCGTACCAGGGCAGTATCCGAGAATAGCCATACCGATCCCAAAAACGATTCCACCCAAAAGAACGCCTGTTAAATTGAATGGCTTAACGTGCAAGGAGGCAAGACCTAATTGTATTTCTGTGAACAGAAGTACACTCCCCACCCCGATAGCCGTCAGCAGCAACTTTAAGACCGTGAAGTCTTTCAGCATGGCAAACCCGCCTATTTTGTTAAAGGTATTGACCCGTGACCTCTGCAATATCCACCCAAACAACATACCGAATATGACTGCCTTAGCCATCTTTTACCTCCTATAGAAGACTTTTCCAGTGATAAGGAATGTAATGATAGCCACTGCGCCAAATACCAGGCTACTTACGGCCAATTGCATGCCACCTGAAAGGATATGACCACTTGTACAGCCATCAGCCAGCCTGGCCCCAAAGAGAAGCAAAAATCCCCCAAGAAATGCCCAGAAAACCCTTTTCGCGGCGGAACCTCCCTTCACATCCCGCCAGCGCTCAGGGATGAGCTGTATCTTGAAATCCCTTGAGATTAGAGAAGACAAAAAAGAGCCGATTAAGGCTCCACACAAAAAATACAGCTCCCATGACCCGGATCTTACGATATCTTTCATATAATCAGCATCGGTGAGCCCTGCCAAGAGACCTGAAAAGTAAGGGAAAGCTGTGGAAGCCCCGATAGGTCTGTCTGACATATTGATATTAAAAATAAGCGTGTTCAGGATTGCCAGCAGTATACCCGCCCACAGCCAGAGCAAAGGCTTGCTACCGTTTTCTCCCATAAGCGTATCCTCCCTGCTCTCCCGCCACTAAATCACGCGGGGATAGACCCATGTTAAATATTTTAGCACGTTGTTCGCCTGTAAGGTCAATACCTTTTATATCCAGTTTTTGTAAAAATCTGTCAAGATATTATATGGTTATGTTATTTTTATAATAATTTAAGCGGGATATGATATATTAGGGGACTATGGGCTTGACAAGCAACATAACTTGTTATTGCATAGAGCCCTAAAAGAACCGATGATGAACCCGCTAAGAGGTGAATTATGGAATGGAAAAAAGCGGTAGCGAAGGCAGAGGACTGGTCCAGCATAACATATGAAATCCCAAACCGATGGCTTCTTACGCATTACTACGAAGCCTTTAACGTCCTCTTTAGAGTTGAAAACTCGCTCAGAGTTTTTGTTTACACTATTCTGAAAAATGTATATTTAGACAAATGGGCCGACACCCAAATAGAAACTGTGGAGGAAGAGCGAACTACTATTGCTGCAATAGCAAAGAAGCGCATAAGACAGGCTCAGGATTTCGGCTACCTCGGCTATGAAATAAGCAGCCCTCTTATGCATCTGAACAGCGGGGAACTCGTTAGACTTATCACTTCGAACGAATACTGGAAACACTTTGCACGTTACTTTAAAGGCCGAAAAGAAATTATAAGAAACAAGCTTGACGAAATAGGAAACATCAGGAATTCTCTGGCTCATTTTCGCCCGATCAAGGAAGATGATGTTGAGATCATCAAGCAGAATGCGAAACATGTTCTTGTCGCCGTAGAAGCATCCCTTGTCGAAATGACATCAACCATTACCATCGTGCCAACGAACACAACCGATGCATGGTATGAAACAATAAGCACCATGGGGGGCAAGAGCGTTGGTGTAGCGCTGTATCAAAGCAGCTCAACGGAATGGATAAGGATTGAGATTCTCTATAGAAGCCAGCAAATAAACGTCTCTCAGTATGGAGATGACTGGCTTTCATACCAAATCCTCAACTTGAGGACACCAAACGTTATTCAATTATATCCCGGCATTTCGAAATACGTTACTTCTGTTTCTGAGGACATTCCCTATACCACAATGCCAGAAGATTTAAAGCCAAGGTTCCAAAAAAAGGTTTCATTTGTTTTTTCCAAACAAGTTTTGAATGACAATCTCACTAATATCGCAGATGCACTTCGAGAATTCTTGGGCAAAATCGCCAATGAAGAAGAACTCGTGTGCGCTGACCATTTAGCGAGAGGTGAATTAATAGAACCAGTAACAGTGTCGGCCCGATTCATTAAAGATCCTGAGCGTCCACGGTGGGATGTTCTGACATCTACTATGCAGTATCCCTTTAGAGAGGAATACCCCGTGGAATACTGGGGTGATCTGGGCATCTATTATCGCGATTTTATTGCCGCTGCCACCAAGTACCCGTGGATGCCCTCGGATATTTCGCGATTCGACATATGACAACACCGAATCGGGTAGCCGGGGGGGTTTTATCCCCCAGCCCCCACACCACCTAGCATGCGGGTCCGCACTAGGCGATTCATAAAGTTTATCGGGCCGGAGCCGGATAGTGAATAATGTTCACCCACAGTTTCTTGATCGAGACCAGCCCTTGTTCCTTCAGGCGGTCTCTCATGATTCCGCCCTTGCCTTCGGCTAGTACTTCTGCTAACGTATCACTACGTGGGCAGGGTTCACGTACAGGGCAGGGGACTTACATCCCGTGCGACACGAAGTCGCTTTAAAGAGCTGTTCCCACTTGAGTAGGGAACCATTTGTGCCACCAAATGACTCTAGGAGCCTGAATAAAGAGCGGCTCTGACAATGAAACGAAGCACGAGCTGTGCGGG